>DATFAH010000161.1:0-2922 GCA_035254805.1 Caryophanales bacterium
TGTATGGGTAAACGCCTAGGGACATTTTAAGGAGGTGTTATTTTTAATCAGGATTATTTTTTTTAACTTAGTCCAGTTTGACTTAATTAATTAGAATTTCCTCACAAATTTTAAAAATCATTAAAAATTCAGTGTCAACGTAACCGTTATTGCATATAAATTAGGTACAGAGCCTCTTTTTTTGTGCAAAAATAATGGCATTATCATTTCTCTAAAAGAGGGATTATGATAATGCCAAGTTTAATCTGTACCTTACTGTTCATTAATACTTGTCTACATACATGGAAATTAGATTGCCGTTACGGTAACTTGTTGATTTTGTAATATTTTTATTGTAAATCGTAAAATCATTTTTTCTACAATGTGTTGGAAAAATCCTTCTTCAAACGGAGTTTTTCCAGGCAGAGGCTGACGGTCTATCGATTCATCCCATTCAACAATATTGTGTGAAAGGATCTCACAGGTTGGAAATTCATTATAAAATCCAGTGTTTGTTTGATGAAACTGAGAAAGGTCGCTAGAAAGGAGATGATCCTTTTCAGGGAAACCAGTCCCTAATTGCTGTGATCTAAAAAAGTCAAATTCTGATCGTGAATTCAATTGTGGGCGTTGTGGAGGTGAGAGAAATTCACCTTGTGGGATGACGGTCATACATTCAAACGGAATGTCAGTAGTTAGAGACTTCAATGTTGAAGACACACATGCTCCTGAAGAATTACCTTGAGGAGTTGCATATTGAATATTTTTTCTTACAAACCCTCTAATAATTAACGTGGCAGGTGCAGGGTCAAAAGGATTTTGGCCAGTTACAACGGGATCTAGCAATAAACTACATTGAACAATTTTCACTCGCTTTTTAATATCTTTTATTTCTAAAACAGGATCTGGAAACTTAATCGTGCTTGATAGAGTTGTTGTTACTGTTCTTTCTGCAAGGGTAACGGGAACTTTAATAGTTCTCGGTCCTGCAGGTGTTCTGATAATTTCAGCTAATGGGATTTCTGTACTGGTACATTGTTCAACGCCGGCCGTTTTATTAAAATCGATACAATTATCTTTATCGTGTTGCATTTTTTTTCCTCCTTTTAATTTAAGGTTCAATTTATGGTATGCATAGTAATCTACTTCGCATAGATGAATGGATTAGTATAAATGTGGAAATATTTAAAGATTTTTATTTCTGGAAAAAATAGGTCCATGCACAACACAAAGCCTAAATAGCATACTATTCAAAAGGAGGTAGATACGATGAATAAACAACAATTTTTGGCTGTTGATATAGGTAATAGCTGGTACAAAGCCATCGCTTCAAATAATGAAATCGAAAGAGAATATCAGATCCCAAATGCTATTGCATTATATGATGAAGAATTTTTCGAAAAACCATATGATGATGATGATGTTAACTTGGAAGAAAATCTTATTGTTGAAATCATTAGCAAAGCGATTACGGATAAACGGGAAATCTATTATATTGGTAAAGCTGCAGCAAAGCAGCGCGATGTCAGCTTAACGACTTTTAATAATCAGAAAGTTAAGGAGGATCGTACTTATATCCTATTGTTTGGTCTTGCAGCATATCATGCCATTCTCTTGAACGATACCAAAGAGGACATTCGCTATAATCTTGACCAGTTAGCTGTTTCATTGCCAACTACTCAATACAAGGAAAAGAAAGAGCAATTTAAACAGAATTTACTTGGGACACATACTATCATTTTTCACAATGTACCAGGTTTGCAAAATCCTAAAGAAATAGTCGTTAAACTGCATGTGAAGGATGTCATTATTGGTGTTGAAGGAGCTTGTGCTTACTTAGGTTTGACAAGAGATCAAGATTCTTTAGGAATTAAAGATGAGACATTAGTAAAAGAATCTAGAAAAGGTATTATTATCGGTGACCTCGGAGGTGACTCAGTAGATTTTGTTGGCATAAAAAATAACAAACCCGTTGCTTCAATTGAAGGTGAATCATTTGGAATCAATCAATTTATCGATAAAATTATTCAGAAGGTTAGTAAAAATGAATTATATAAATTTGATTCCAGGTCAGAATTGGAGGAAAAATTAACTGCTGGTCAATCAGAATGGTATGTTGAACCATTTGCAGGGGTAAGAAAAGACATTAGTAAATATATTATTCCGCAATTAAAGTCGATGGCTATTAAATATCTTGAACATTTTGACCGTATAAGGAGTAGCTCAAATGAAATTAAAGGTGCAGCGAGATATATTGCCGTTGGTGGTGCTGCGAAATTAGCCAAAAGACAGATACAGGAAGCTGCCGTTCATTGGGCTGAAAGAGGTCGGCCAATCGATTTATTGTTCCCTGATGAGATGGAAAAATTAAATGTTATTGGTTTGATGATATTAGCCAAAATGAATCAATTAAAAAAAGAACATGATCATTCTCCAGATTTAGTTATTGCTAAAAGCTAGAAGGTGATGGGATTGGATAAAATGTATACAGATTACTTCAATAAAACGGTGATTACTCTTCCGGACGCATTCATTGATGTAAAAACGGGTAATACCCATCCTGTTTCAACGAAAATCCAGGAACAAATTGAATATCATACCAAAAACAGTACTCTAATTCATTTACTATTATCAGCTTTGAATCAATACTTTCAACCTAAAAGGGGTATTGGTGGGATGGATGAGATATTTTTCGAATTATCAGAATTAAAAAGATTAATTCAAAATGGTAATTTTACTAAAAATTATGCTCAAATGGTAAATGTTCCGATTAATCAAAATGATGCTAATGCTTTAAATTTAAAAGAATTGGAGGAAGTTCTTGAAGCATTTGGGGGTTAGGAAACCATTGTGAAAAGGTGAACCCAAATCTTGGTTCACCTTAAATATTAATATTATCAAGGAGATTTTATAAACATATTGGAGGTAAACATGTAATAGCGC
>DATFAH010000162.1:0-3034 GCA_035254805.1 Caryophanales bacterium
TAATCTACGGGGAGAAAATGGTTGGTGTTTGAAATTTTAGATAACATAATCACATTATCAGCTTGAATATGTCAAGATTTCATTAAAATATCACAAATTAATGTTTAGGAAGTGATCTTACATGACGCAAATATTTGCCCACCGCGGTTATTCTGCTTTATTTGCTGAAAATACAATGACATCTTTCATTGAGGCAGAAAAAGCAGGTGCTGATGGTATTGAACTTGATGTTCAATTAACAAAAGATGGTGAAGTAATTGTTATTCATGATGAAAAGGTGGATCGAACTACAAGTGGAACTGGATGGGTAAAGGATTTAACATTTAAAGAAATCCGAAAGCTTAATGCAAATAAAAGAGGGTTGAGAAAAGATTTAATACCTGCACTAAGTGAAGTTTTTGAATGGATGAAGACAAATCAACTAATTTGTAATATTGAATTAAAGAATGGAATTATATCCTATCGCGGTATGGAAGAAAAGATCATAAAAATGGCAAGAATCCAGGGGCTTTCTGACCGAATTATCTTTTCTTCTTTCAATCATTATAGTATTGTCTACTGCTACCGTCTTGCCCCAGAAATTGAAACAGCTCCATTGCTATCTGAAAGTCTTTATATGCCGTGGATTTATGCAAAGTCCATATGTTCTAAAGGAATTCATCCGAAATTAACTCCACTATCAGATGAATTGATCAAAAGTGCCATGCAAAATGGAATTTCTGTAAGGCCTTATACTGTGAATAATGAAGTAGATATGAAGCGGCTTTTTAACTTAAATTGTACTGCCTTTATAACAGATGATCCGCTAAGAGCCATAAATATAAGAAATGAAAAGAGACCGTAATGGCCTCTATTTTTTTTCGGAAAATTTATTTTGAACTTTATTTCTTTTTCGATCACGATGCAAAACAAATCCAGCCACGAAGCCAAGTCCGAAAATAAAGAAAAGTCCACCAATCACAAATTGCAACCATAGGAAAGGAAATGGTTTTTGTAAAATTCCAAAAGTCATATCACGCATTAATTTAATGCCAAGGACTGCAAAAAAACCAGGGATTAATAAAATCAATAGGGCAATAATCCGATTCATATAAAATCCTTTCCAATTACATTTTCGAGAAAATACTACAAAATACTTCTCACGAAAATAATAGTATATAGATAAAATTTGTCAAGGTGAGAAAATAGAGATAAAATGAAAAAAATTGCGTGTTTCCCAGATAGATCATATGAAGAAGTTTTCTTATTCATTAGAAGAGATGGAGGAGTGATAATGCAAACGGTAATGATTGTTGGTGCAGGCGAAGGTGGAACTGCCATCCTGAAAATTCTTTTAGAATCAGATATGCTCAATGTTACGGCAGTGGTGGACCGGAACGATGATGCTCCAGGTATTCTTTTAGCTAAAAAGAAAGGTATTAAAACCAGTGCAAATTGGTCTGTCATTCTTTCTGAAAATATAGATATCGTTATTGAAGTAACGGGGGATGACTCAGTCTTTCAAACATTGCGAAATGAAAAAAATAAAAATACGATTTTAATTCCTGGAAGTGTTGCTTACGTCATTTCTAAACTTATGGAAGAAAAGGAAGAGTTGATTCAGAAGCATCAAAATGACTCCTACCAACATGATCTCATTTTTAATTCGATCAATGATGGAATGGTTGTGATTGATCAAGATGGAATCATCATTTTATTTAATCGCCGTGCGGAGGAAATGATGGATGTAAAAAGAGGGTCAGCAATAGGCAGACATGTAACAGAAGTGATTTATGACAGCCGGCTTCCAAAAATTCTTGAATCAAAAAGAATTGAAGAAAACCAAGAGATGCTGCTAGAAAATGGGAGAAAAATCATTACAACCCGAATTCCGATTTTCGAAGAAAATGGCACATTAATAGGAGCTTTTGCGGTTTTTAAAGATATAACGGAAATAGTCAACCTTGCCGAAGAAATTACGGATATGAAAGAAATACAAACCATGCTTCAAGCCATTATTCAATCAAGTGACGAAGCAATATCGGTCGTTAATGAAGCGGGTCAGGGTATTCTGATTAATCCAGCCTATACTAGAATTACAGGGCTTACCCAGGAAGAAGTCATTGGAAAGCCAGCCACGGCAGATATATCTGAAGGCGAAAGTATGCATATGAAGGTTCTAAAAACAAGAAGAGCGGTTCGTGGTGTGGCAATGAGGGTCGGTCCAAAAAAAAGAGAAGTTATTGTAAATGTTGCGCCCATTATCGTAAAAGGAAAGTTAAAAGGCAGTGTTGGCGTTATTCATGATATGTCCGAAATAAAGTCTTTAAGCAGGGAATTAACTCGCGCTAGGCAAATTATTCGTACGTTAGAAGCGAAGTATACCTTTCTTGACATTATTGGAAAATCAGAAGAGATGGTCCTGGCAATCGAGCAAGCAAAATTAGGTGCAAAAACACCAGCAACCGTTCTTTTAAGAGGAGAGTCGGGTACAGGTAAAGAATTATTTGCCCATGCTATACATAACGAAAGTGATCGAAAATACAATAAATTTATTCGTGTAAATTGCGCAGCCATATCTGAATCACTTTTAGAAAGTGAATTATTTGGTTATGAAGAGGGAGCTTTTTCCGGAGCAAGAAGGGGCGGAAAAACAGGTCTATTTGAGGAAGCGAATAATGGCAGTATCTTTCTTGATGAGATTGGAGAACTTTCTGCAAATACGCAAGCGAAACTTTTACGAGTCTTACAGGAAAGGGAGGTTCTCCGAGTTGGCGGAACTAAGCCTGTCCCGATTAATGTTAGGATTATTGCGGCAACAAATGTAAATTTAGAAAAAGGAATTGCTAAAGGGTCCTTTAGGGAAGACTTATATTATCGTTTAAATCGTATGCCTATTCAAATACCTCCATTGCGAAATCGAAAAGAAGAAATCCCATTATTGTGTGATAGGTTACTGCAGAAAATTAATCGAGACTATGGTCGAAATGTTGAAGGGGTAACTGATTCTGCAATGCACCAATTAATGGAATATGATTGGCCGGGGAATGTAAGA
>DATFAH010000163.1:0-2967 GCA_035254805.1 Caryophanales bacterium
TTTATTTGTTTAAAAACTAATTTTTTTTCATCAAAGTTGCCCTCTTGTTTCATATTCGCATAGGAAGCTCTAACATCTACCTTGATCCCGTTATAACCGGGAATAGCCTTCCATATCTTATCTATTCTTGCATTTGCAGCCTTCACTTCATATTTTGGTGCATTCCTTAAAATTTCCTGATAAAGATGATTTTCCTGTCTTACTGTAGGCACAGTACCATCTTTTAAAGCCGTAACATATGAATTTACAAATGAATGATTTATAAAAAAACACGCAGCACTAAAAAAAAGACCAATGATCATAACCTTTTTCATTTCGCCCCTCCCCCTTCCATACAAATTATGAATTTAGGGGACAAGGTAGAACGAAGTCCAGCCTGAAAATGCAGGAAGATCGTAACACTTTGATTTCTACATTGGAAAAGTCAGGGTTCCCCCTGACTATCAAATTTACTAGACAAATTAACAATGAAATGACATCATTGCTTTGCTTGTTCGGCTTTTTCACGCTGTTCTTTTAAAACAGCTTTGCGTGATAGGTTGACCCTGCCTTGTCTATCTATTTCCGTTACCTTGACTAAAATCTCATCACCGATGGAAATAACATCTTCCACTTTACCAACTCGCTCTTCAGCAAGTTCTGAAATATGCACTAAGCCATCTTTGCCAGCAAAAATTTCAACGAAAGCACCAAATTTTTCGATTCGTTTCACTTTACCGAGATAAAGTTGTCCTACTTCCACTTCACGGACAATATCTTCGATGATCTTTTTCGCTTTTTGGTTCATTTCTTGATTTGTGGAAGCAATAAAGATAGTTCCATCTTGTTCAATATCAATTTTTACGCCAGTTTCTTCGATAATTTTATTGATTTGCTTACCGCTTGGTCCAATAACATCGCGAATCTTATCTGGGTTAATTGTCATCGTTAAGATTTTTGGTGCATATGGAGAAAGCACGGTTTTTGGCTCTGAAATGGTTGCAAGCATAGAATCTAAAATTTGCATCCGGCCTTTTTTCGCTTGCTGGAGTGCTTCTTCTAAAATTTCACGGGAAAGCCCTTCAATTTTAATATCCATTTGTAAGGCTGTTACACCTTTAGCCGTACCCGCAACTTTAAAGTCCATATCGCCAAGATGGTCTTCCATACCTTGGATATCCGTTAAAACAGTATAATGTTCACCCGATTTAACAAGTCCCATTGCAATACCAGCTACAGGAGCTTTTATCGGAACACCTGCATCCATCATGGCAAGTGTACTTCCGCAAATACTTGCTTGAGAAGTGGAACCATTCGATTCTAGAACTTCAGAAACAACACGAATGGTGTATGGGAAGTCCTTTTCAGATGGAATTACTGGTTCAAGTGCACGTTCACCTAAAGCACCATGACCAATTTCACGACGTCCTGGTCCACGGATTGGTCCAGTTTCCCCTACACTAAAGGATGGAAAGTTGTAATGGTGCATGAAACGTTTCTCTTCTTCAATACCAAGACCATCAAGAATTTGCACATCTCCCATTGCCCCAAGTGTACAAATACTTAATGCTTGAGTTTGTCCACGAGTAAATAGTCCAGATCCATGTGTTCGTGGCAAAATACCGATGGATGACGATAATGGACGGATTTCATCCACTCCTCGGCCATCAGGACGTACTTTTTCTTCCGTGATCAAGCGACGAACTTCACCTTTTACAATCTTGTCCAAAATTTGCTTCACTTGTTTTAGAGTTTCATCAGATATTTCTTGTTCCTCATATTTAGTCAAAACGTGATCTTTAACAGCTTTGATTGCATCCTCACGGGCATGCTTTTCTTTGACTTGGATCGCCTTGATCATTTCAGTTTCACACATAGTGCGAACGTCAGCTTCTAGTTCTTGATCAATTTCATATAAAGGTACTTGTCTTTTTTCCTTACCAATTTCAGCAACAATAACTTCTTGGAATTTAATTAACTTTTTGATTTCTTCATGACCAAACATAATGGCTTCAAGCATGGTTTCCTCAGGAACTTCATTTGCCCCCGCTTCAACCATGTTAATAGCATCCTTCGTACCAGCAACAGTCAAATGAATATCACTTTTTTCTGCCTGCTCAACAGTTGGATTTACAACAAAATTTCCGTCTACACGACCTATAACCACACCAGCAATTGGTCCTTCAAACGGAATATCCGATGTACATAACGCTAAAGATGAGCCAAACATTGCAGCCATTTCTGTTGGGCAATCTTGGTCAACACTCATGACAATGCTGATTACTTGGACATCATTTCGGAATCCATCAGCAAATAAAGGTCGGATCGGGCGATCGATTAACCTGCTTGCTAAAATCGCTTTTTCACTTGGACGGCCTTCTCGCTTAATAAAACCTCCAGGGATTTTTCCAACAGCATATAACCGTTCTTCATAATTAACTGTTAATGGGAAAAAATCCAAATTTTTCGGTTCCTTTGAAGCGGTTGCTGTGCTTAGAACTGCCGTGTCTCCGTAGCGAACCAAAACGGCGCCACTTGCCTGTTTTGCTAATTGACCAAGCTCAACGGTTAACGTTCGTCCAGCCCAATCGATTGAATATTGATGTTTATTTTGATCCATTCACTTTTTACCCCTCTCTACCTAAATCATCGGAGGATGATGCAAAAAAATTTCGCATCCATCATCTTACCTATATTAAAAAGCCGAAATCGGCTTATCATATAAAAAATCATATAATTTTAGTATGCACTATTTATTGATGTCTTAAAATATGTATAGACGTTTTTAAATTGAAAAAATTAACATAATAACAGTTTTTATCCTAAGAACAAAAGCGCAAGCGCCTTGAACATCGACGTACAAACTGGAGGGGCTCAGGCTCTGAGATAAAGGAAACACAATGAGCCGATAGGCGAATTGATGTTGACTTATCGTAGGGAGGAGACCCGAAGTTTGCTAGTCGATAGGCGCTGGAGCTGGACGTCAAT
>DATFAH010000164.1:0-2078 GCA_035254805.1 Caryophanales bacterium
TAATTTAAGTACATTTCTTCACATAATTATTTTATAAGCCAGCGAAAATATTTCTCCTTTCCATTTTTAGCATCGTTTTCCTTTCCAAGAATCCTTCAGTGAGACAATTCTATTGAAAATTAACTTTTTGTCTGTTGAGTATTTATCTAAACAAAAATAACCGTGCCGGAAAAATTGGTACCTATCCTCAATGTTTGCATTGTTAATACAAGATTCTATTTTGCAATTCTTTAGAAGCACCTTGGACCTTGGATTAATCTTTTCATTCCAAGTTTTTTCACTATCCTTTAAAATCTCTTCATTTTCAAATAATTTATCGAATAAGTTTACTGCAACTGAAACACAATTTTTAGCCGAAACCCAATGAATAGTTCCCTTGACTTTTCTTCCTGTAAAACCTGTTCCACTTTTGGTGATTGGGTCATAAGTACATAGAAGTTCAATTACCTCACCTGAATCTTCATCCTTAATAACGTCATTACACTTAATAATATAGGCGCCTTTTAATCTAACTTCCGAATTTAGAGACAATCTTTTATAACCTTTTGTCGGAACTTCCATAAAATCGTCCTTTTCAATATAAATCGCTCTTGAAAAAGATACATCCCTGCATCCCAGTTCAGGATTCTCTTTATTATTTTCAATAGATAAAAGTTCGGACTTATTTTCATCATAATTTGTAATAGTTACTTTCAGTGGATTTAAAACTGCCATTACACTATTCACTTTTGTTTTTAGTTCATCACGTTGTATGCTTTCAAGCATCGCAAAATCAACTGTGCTCTGATGCTTGACAAAGCCAATATCATTAACGAAAGCTTGTATACTTTCAGGAGTAAAACCTCTTCTTCTGAGACCTCTTAATGTTGGTAATCTAGGGTCATCCCATCCATCTACAAAATTTTCTGCAACCAACTCCCTCAAATACCGTTTACTTGTTACAACACCAGTTATATTAACTCTTCCAAATTCTCTTTGTTTGGGTGGTTCCTTAATTTCAAGTTCTGTTAGAACCCAGTCGTATAGAGGACGATGGTCTTTGAACTCTATTGAACATAAGGAATGGGTTACGCCTTCAATAGCATCTTGTATAGGGTGAGCAAAATCATACATTGGGTATATGCACCATTTGTTACCTGTTCTATAGTGACTTGCGTGTATAATCCTATATAAGATAGGATCCCTTAAATTAATATTTGGCGAACTCATATCAATTTTTGCTCTTAATACCTTCGAACCCGTCAGAAATTCACCATTTTTCATCCTTAGAAATAAATCAATGTTTTCCTCAATTGATCTATTTCTATAAGAACTGTTTTTACCCGGCTCTGTTAAAGTCCCTCGATGTTCCGTGATTTCTTCAGGTGATAATTCACAAACATACGCTTTACCCTTTTTTATTAAACTTATCGCAGCATTAAAAATTTTATTTGAATAATCTGAGCCATAGAATATCCGATTGACAGGGAAATATCCTAACCAATTAATATCTTCAATAATTGCATTAACATATTCAATATCTTACTTTAAAGGATTTGTATCATCAAAGCGAAGGTTGAATTCACCATCAAATTTTTTGGCAATCGTATAATTCATATTGATTGCATAGGCACTTCCAATATGAAGATAACCGTTTGGCTCAGGGGGAAACCTTGTGCAAACAGTTCTATTATAAGTACCATTCATTACATCCTCGTCAACAATCCTTTCAATATTATTGAAAATTTCTATTTTCTCTCCATTCATTTTTATCCCTCCATTTATAAAATAATTTTGCTTTGTTTTTAATCCAATAAAAAAAATCCCACCCCCAAGACTATTTCAGTCTTGGGGACGAGATTTTATATTCGTGGTGCCACCCCAGTTTATTAATATGTCTCCATATTAACCTCTTCAGGTACGGTATCAATAGATACTCATACCCTAGCTCTATAACAGGAGCACCTGTCACACTATCCCTTACAAAAGTTCCAATGTGAATGCTCAGAGTCTTGGTTCAATAAATAATTCTTACTCCTTTTCAGCATCTGGAGCTCTCTGTAAAGAATTAATTTTATTTACTCTTCTCTTCATTGCCA
>DATFAH010000165.1:0-9787 GCA_035254805.1 Caryophanales bacterium
TAATCGATATTGTAAACTTTGCCTGCTTAAGCCAAGTGATTTGGCAGCACGAGAGACATTGGAATGATTATTTTTCAAAACATATTCAATATAGTTTTTTTCAAATCGCTCCATTTGCTGTTTCAATGGGATCGTCATATCAGCACTCTCGGTAACAAAGGTATCAACAGTAGTAACAGGGATCTTCCAGTCTTTCATCTTGATTTTGTTCCGGTATTGGAATGGCAAATGTGAATACTTTACTTCATCCTCATCCATCATTATGTTCATTGCTGCCTCAATGATATGTTCAAGCTCTCGAACATTTCCCACCCATTCGTATTCAAGGAATGATTGCATGACATCCTTATGTAGACCTTTTATATTCATATGAAACATTTGATTATATTTATCGATAAAATTTTGCACAAGCAATGGTATATCTTCTTTTCTATCTCTAAGAGGTGGTATAAAAATGGATACGACTCCAAGACGATAATATAAGTCTTTGCGTAGATGATTATTGGCAATTGCGTCAATCGGGTCTTCATTTAAATTTGCAATAACACGTACATCAATGGGGGTATCCTTTGTATCACCAATTCGTCTAATTGTCTTTTCTTGTAGTACTCTAAGAAGTTTTGCTTGAAGAGATAAATTTAGTGAGTTTATCTCATCCAGCAATAGTGTTCCGCCTTCTGCTTGCTCAAACAATCCAGCATGATCAACTGCTCCCGTAAAAGCTCCACGCTTTGTGCCAAAAAGGAGGCTTTCAATTAAATTATCAGGAAGAGCTGCACAGTTTTGAGAAATAAACGGCTTTGAAATCCTATTACTGGCATTATGAATGCTTTGGGCAAATAACTCCTTACCAGTACCGGTTTCTCCAACAATTAATACATATGATGATGTTCGTGAAGCACGCTTTGCTTCTTCAATCACATCCTTAATGGGGCGACTATTGCCCGTAATACAGTCAAAGGTATATTTCGGAGCCCCTTTCGTATTTCTGTTTTCTTTCATTAATTTTTCAAGTTTTGTAACATCATTTGCTATTTCAACCGCCCCGTCGATTTTATTTTTGCTATAGATTGGGAAGGTATTGTTTATAGTGGTGATTTCACTACCTTTATTATTAAAATAAGTTTGTTTTACATTACTAGTTTCTTTACCGTTCTTTAATGCATTTACTAGCGTACTAGACTGATCGTCTTTAAACATAAATACATCCAATAAGTTTTTATTCATTACATCTTGGACATCCATCGATTCCATTTGCATCATTTTTTTATTATAGATGATTGTTTTTCCGGTTTCGTCAACCGCATGAACTCCGATATCCACTTCATCTAAAATTCGTTGATATATCCGGTTTATGTACTCTAAATAGTCGATTCTTCTGGTTTGGCACATTTCAATTCCCTCACCCTTGTCCATTTTGATTCCATATTTATTTAATCAAATAATTCCAATAGGTGCAAAATATTTTTGCGTAATCATTTAAAAAATAGCAATTTTGCGCAAAATTTTTTCGCTAAAGAATGTATTAGTGTTTAAAAACGAATGAATTCTAGTTGGCATGAAAATTGCGTGTTAAAAAGTAAGAATACCAAAGGGGGAAAATGAATGACAACAATAACCGCATCTGAAAAAATTATTGAACAAACGAAGAGATTTGGAGCAAATAACTATCATCCATTAGCAATCGTCATCGCAAAAGCTGAAGGTGTTTGGGTGGAAAGTCCTGAAGGTAATCGGTATATGGACATGTTAAGTGCTTATTCCGCGGTAAACCAAGGGCATTGCCATCCGAAAATCATTCAAGCACTAAAAGATCAAGCTGACCGTGTTACCTTAACGTCAAGAGCTTTTCATAATGATCAGCTAGGCCCATGGTATGAGAAAATTTGTAAGATAACGAAAAAAAATATGGCACTTCCAATGAATACAGGTGCTGAAGCTGTAGAAACAGCTTTTAAAGCAGCACGTCGCTGGGGCTATGATGTAAAAGGAATTGCGGAAAATCAAGCAGAAATCATTGCTTGTACAGGTAATTTTCACGGCCGGACCATGGGAGCTGTTTCACTTTCTTCTGATCCTGAATATAAACGAGGCTTTGGCCCGATGTTACCCGGAATTAAATTAATTCCTTATGGAGATATCGATGCGTTAAAATCTGCTATTACACCAAACACGGCGGCATTCTTAATGGAACCGATTCAAGGTGAAGCGGGTATAATATTACCACCAGATGGATTTTTAAAAGAAGCCTCGAAATTATGTAAAGAACAAAATGTATTATTTATTGCCGATGAAATTCAAGTAGGCTTAGCTCGGACTGGAAAAATGTTTGCGTGTGACTGGGAAGATGTATCTCCAGATATGTTTATTTTAGGAAAAGCATTAGGTGGAGGAGTGTTCCCAATCTCTTGTGTTGCCGCAAATTCCGATATTTTAGGAGTCTTTAACCCTGGCTCACATGGATCAACCTTTGGAGGAAACCCTTTAGCTTGTGCGGTTTCATTAGCTGCTTTAGAGGTGATGGAAGAAGAAAGGCTGGCGGAGCGTTCACTGGAATTAGGAAACTACTTCCTTGAAAAGTTAAAGACGATCAAAAATCGTAATATAAAAGAAGTTCGAGGTAAAGGCTTATTTATTGGTGTAGAACTAACTGTAGCGGCTAGACCATATTGTGAACAATTAAAAGAAGAAGGTCTATTGTGCAAGGAAACCCATGATTCGGTTATTCGATTTGCACCGCCACTTATTATTTCAAAAGAAGAAATCGATTGGGCCATTGAAAAGATTATGAAAGTATTAGCTTAAGAGATTGTTTTTTACTAAAATATAGAGGTGTTTGCCATGGCTGAAAACAGTGTAGCTAAAAATATAGAAGTAGAACAGCAAAAAGAACAGGAATCATTAAATTTGTTTTTATCTACACAGACTGTGATTAAGACAGCTTTAAACAAATTAGGGTATCCAAACGAAATGTACGATTTGCTTAAAGACCCATTGCGTTTGTTAACCGTAAGAATTCCAGTAAGAATGGATGATGGAACCATTCAAATATTCACTGGCTATCGTTCCCAGCATAATGATGCGGTTGGTCCGACAAAAGGCGGCGTCCGTTTTCATCCAGAGGTAAATGAAGAAGAAGTAAAAGCTTTATCCATTTGGATGAGCCTCAAATGTGGAATTGCCAACCTCCCGTATGGTGGAGGTAAAGGTGGAATTATCTGCAATCCTCGCAAAATGTCCTTTGGAGAGCTAGAAAGATTAAGTCGTGGTTATGTTCGTGCCATTAGTCAAATTGTAGGGCCAACGAAAGATATTCCAGCACCTGATGTGTATACAAACTCACAAATCATGGCATGGATGATGGATGAATATAGCCGTTTACGGGAGTTTGATTCACCAGGGTTTATCACGGGAAAACCAATTGTTCTAGGCGGATCCCAAGGACGAGAAACCGCAACTGCTCGTGGAGTGGCCATTTGTATCGAAGAAGCAGTAAAGAAAAAAGGAATTGAATTAAAAGGCGCACGTGTTGTCATTCAAGGTTTTGGGAATGCGGGAAGTTTTCTAGCAAAATTCATGCATGATGCAGGTGCAAAGGTTATTGGTGTTTCAGATGTGTATTCGGGTCTTTATGATCCGAATGGACTTGATATCAATAATTTGCTTGATCGACGGGATAGCTTCGGAACGTTCTCCCAGCAATTCCAACATACGATTACAAATCAAGAATTGCTTGAATTGGATTGCGATATTCTTGTTCCAGCAGCTATCTCTAACCAGATAACAGCCAAAAATGCTCATAATATTAAGGCATCCATCATTGTTGAAGCAGCAAATGGACCAACAACGCTTGAAGCAACCAATATTTTAACTGAACGTGACATACTCCTTATTCCAGATATACTTGCAAGTTCAGGTGGTGTAACTGTGTCCTATTTTGAATGGGTACAAAATAACCAAGGGTATTATTGGCCCGAGGATGAAGTGGATCAAAAATTAGCGAAAGTTATGGTTGAATCATTTGAGAATATATACAAAACCGCTCAAACACATAAGGTAGATATGAGATTGGCAGCATATATGGTTGGAATTAAACGCATGGCAGATGCCTCCCATTATCGTGGCTGGGTTTAATTATTAAAATAGAGACTCTTTCTGATTTGGCAGAAAGAGTCTTTTTCAATATTAACTGCAAAATAAATTGGCACTAGAAAATGTTGAATTAAGCTTGGCTATCCATTTCTCCTTTATCTCACTGCATTTGCTCCCAAGCTGAAAATAATCCGCTTCCTTGGCATCCTGGACATTCAAATGAACTATAGTAAGCAAATTCATTGTAGGGATATACTGTAAATCCTCTGCCATTGCAATCAGGGCATTTCCCTTGTGATTGCATATTTGCGATATGATTTTGATGTCTTGTTTCTAACCACTGATTGTAGGATTGAATAAGCCCCATTTTCTCACCTCTATCATTTTTAGTTCTATTATGTAGATTAAATGGAATTTTTATGCTTTATGAAGATCCTCCAAAAGATAAAACGCCAATTAATATTCATGATAATGAAAATTTGCGAAGAAGTGACAACAATTTGTTACAATTTTTACTGTTTTATTAGCATATTTTATGTAAAATGATTTGTAGTAAAGATATTTACCAAATTTGTAAAGGAAGTGTTAGTGTGGTTGCTACAGAACAAATGATTTTAAATTTAGCACTGCTGCTAGTGCTCCTTCATTTTTTAAGACAAAAAATTATGAAAACAGAAAAGATTGAAGATTTTAGTCAAATGAGTGCTGCAATCTAATAGAATTTCTATGGGAGAAAAGAAAAATGGAACAGTTGAAGATTATATGTTGAATTGTTCATGGGAATTTGACGAAAAACCATACCTTTCATATACTTGAACAAGTGATTTTATGAAATTAGGTGAGTGAAATGGATTTTCAAATACAATATTTATCTTTTTTTGTCATACAGGTAGAGGGCAAAGGGGAACAGGCAGAAAAAAGATATAAGCATTATCAGACATTGGATGTCCATGAATATGAAAAAAGCCCATTGAAGGAATTTTTTGATGGAGAATTAATGAAAATTTCTAAGCGAAAAGTTGAACGTCATCCAAAAACGAACGAGGTTCCTACTAAGATTGGCTATTTTGTTGTGGAAGAGGGGCATGACTTAACATCAAATCCGAATTTTAACCTTTTTAATCGTGCACGATTTGCAGATTCAAAAGAAACATTTCAAACAGAAAGTGAAGCATTTGTAAATACTTACTTGAATACAGCGGCAGTTCGAGGCGGTGTTTTCTTAGTCGTTTCAGCTAAGCTTACACGATATGTAGATGATCCGTTTGTGTTTATTTTAAAATGTGATTTTGAGCCAAAGGTTGCGTCCATTTCGGATGAATTAACGTTGATTCGCCATGTCGAAATGGCCATTACAACGAAAAATATGAAATCGATCCAATATCCTTACATGCCAGAGGAAGGGATGCTTGAAGAACATGAAATAAAGATAAACCAAGCATCACATGCCCGCTATTTTGAAGATTTCTTGAAATATGTGGAATATGGTCAGTCAATGCCAGAAATTGTGAAAACACAGGTCCTCGAAATGGTCAAGGGGCATATAGAGGAAACGTTTGAACCTGAAAGTGAAGAGCGTGAACAACTGGAAAATGAGATGGAAATATGGGCTGTCAGTGAAAAACGTGAGCTCAAAGAACGGTTTGCTACAGATCAAGTTATTGAGGCTGCATCACAAATCATTGAACATACGCCAGAACTGGAATTAAAAATGAAGCTTGATCATGTTTCGATAAGTGGACTTTTATCAGATTTTGGTAATACGGTTCATTTAGCGAAAGTAAATGGAAAATATGTATTGATGGTGGAGGCTGATACCGTTTTATTCGAAAAAGGCTTTTCACCAATCGAATTTTTACGACCAGATGATTTAGAGCAAGTTATTGAGAAGATTCGCAGGAAACAGTAATCAAAAAAACTCTTCTGCTTGAGAAGAGTTTTTTGTATTTAAAAGATTATTTAGTACTAATAATTTGGATATTATCTTGTTTTACTTCTTTTGTTACATCGGCATTAGCAAAGAATTCTTTTGAAATTTTTGTCATGGTGCCGTCTTTTAACATTTCATCTAATACTTTATTAACATTTTTCAATAACTCAGTATTATCTTTTTTCATAACTAATGCAGCTTCACTTGGATTAAAGCGGATATCTGGGTGAATCGTAATGTTTAAATTTGGGAAGTAAGCAAGTGCAAGTGTTTGTAGGTAGTAATCATTTAAAATGACGTCCGTTCTACCTGTTGAAACATCACGAAGATATTGTTCATTTGTTGCATTATCATAAACAACCTCTTCAGCGCCTAATTTACGAGATAAATCCATATAAACAGATGTTGCAGCTCCAGCTGATTTTTTCCCCTTAATATCTTCTAATTTATGAATTCCTGAAAGGTCGCTTTTTCTAACAATAGCTGTTCCGAATGAATATTTAACAGGTGTAGAGAAAGCAAATTTATCTTTTCTGGAATCATTTACTTCGATATCATTTGCAGCAAGATCAACTTGTTCGCTATTAATGGAAGTAAGCATACCATCAAAGCCCATTTCAACATATTTCACTTTTATGCCAAGGCGTTTTGCCATTTCGTTTACTACTTCAACTTCATAGCCTGTTAGCTTATCCGTTTTTGAATCATGATAAGAAGTAGGGTAAAGTGTACCGGAAGTAGCAACCTTAATGGTTCCTTCTTCTTTGATCTTGCTCCAAGCTGTTTCCTTGGTTTCTTTCTTATCTGTACTACTATTGCTACATGCAACACTAAACAGTGCTACAGCAGCGATTAGCAGTAAAATACTAAATTTTTTGAACATGAAAAACCCTCCTGTTTCTCCCTTGTTGGTGTAACAGATAAAATATATCACAGGAAAAAGTGGAGTGCAACTAAAAGATAATGATTCTCAATTAGGAAAAAAAAGAGAAAAAAGGGACAGTTATCCACAGCTGTAAAACAAAGCCGGGAGCTGTCCCTGTTAAATATTAATCGCCATTGAATAAATCGAATATTCCTTTCGCAATGCTACCTTCATCACGTGCGCCACCATTACGTGGAGCTGCAGCGAAGGAAATACGTGTAATCAATTTCGTAATTGTTCACAAATTTCCTCCTCCTAATTATCTATTCCAATATATTCATTTTATAAGATTGGATGTTACAGTGCCAATTTTATTCATTATTAAGAAAAAAAGGACGCCTGTTTGATTAAACAGGCGTCCTTTTGCGTATATTGAGGCGAAAAACCACACGCCACATCGTGTGTTCCATAAAGGAATGTTTCTCGGCTTACACAATTCAGCTCATCGCTTGATGATTATAACATGGTTAGATACAAGTGACAAGCGATTAAGGGGATTTAACCGTATTATTTCTGTAATGTGAATCCTTTCAAAATTTTAGGACATAAAATTGTCAATAATAGCTTGCATTACAACTGTAATTATCTTATATTCAAATAATCAGATATACAAAAATTCAAAATTAAGAAGGGTTGTTATGTTTTTTGATAAAAGGTTTCAACAGTATACTCTAAGCAGCATTCCGAAAGATTTACTTGCTGGATTAATTGTAGGAGTGATTGCGATACCGCTTGGAATGGCTTTTGCTATTGCTTCAGGCGTGAAACCAGAGTACGGTATATATACAACAATTATTGCCGGAATTTGTATTTCATTATTTGGTGGTTCGAAATTCCAAATTGGAGGACCTACAGGAGCGTTCATTCCAATTTTGTTCGGTATTGTCATGACATACGGATACAGCAATTTGTTAATTGCTGGCTTTATGGCAGGGATCATCCTATTACTAATGGGGATTTTCCGACTAGGTTCGCTCATCAAATATATTCCTAGACCTGTAACAATCGGATTTACGACTGGGATTGCTGTCACCATTTTCGTAGGACAGATTGCTAGTTTCCTAGGACTGGTCGGAATTAAAAAACATGAGGAATTTATTCTAAATTTACAAGAATTATTTATTCATATAGGTTCAGCTAATTTTTTTAGCATTTTAACAGCGATGATCTGTCTAATCACGATGATTTTTACACCAAAGTTTGCACCAAAAGTACCTGGTCCCTTGATTGGGTTAATTTTATCATCAGTAATCGCCACACTGTTTTTCCCTGACAAGGTTGCAACAATTGGGACAAGTTTTGGCCAAATTCCTAATTCACTTCCACATTTTCATATTCCTCAAGTTAATTTGGAATTAATCGTGGAGCTGATTAAACCTGCATTTGTGATTGCGATGCTAGGTGGGATTGAATCATTATTATCAGCGGTCGTGGCAGATGGAATGACCAATAGCAGACACAGCAGCAATAAGGAGTTAATTGGGCAGGGGATTGCCAATATGATTACACCTTTATTTGGTGGTATTCCAGCCACTGGAGCTATTGCCAGAACAGCAACAAATATAAAAAATGGTGCGATCTCACCATTTTCAGGAGTTATTCACGGCTTAGTTGTATTACTTGTGCTGCTGTTTTTTGCCCCTTATGCATCATATATTCCATTAGCAAGTATGGCACCTATTTTGATGGTGGTGGCCTGGAATATGAGTGAAAGAAAAGTTTTCGCGTCTATTTTAAAAACCAAAACGGTTGATTCCTTAACTCTATTTGTTACTTTTGTTTTAACCGTTTTTGTTAACTTAACTGTCGCTGTTGAAGTAGGTCTTGTTATGTCTTCCATATTGTTTGCGAAACGTATGAGTGATGTCATGTTAACAGAGAAGGTTTTACCAAATATTGATTACAAAATCGAGAATCGTATCGTAACGGATGCCCATGATTGCCTACAGATTAGCATTTTTAATGTGGAGGGTGCCTTGTTTTTTGGAGCAGCTCAAACATTTGAGCAAACCATTATGAGCACGATCAATTACCGTCCCAAAATTTTATTATTAAAAATGAGCAAAGTGCCGTTTATGGACACTACTGGTGAAGCAAATTTAGCTAGTATTGTTAAACATTTCACGAAAAATGGTATAGTAATCATATCGGGAATTAATACCCAGCCATTGGCTGTCATGAAAAAAACCGGTTTATATCAAGATATTGGCGCAAACCACTTTTTTGACCATACTGGTGAAGCGATTGAGTTTGCTCTCAGGAATATTGATCAAAATAAATGTTCAGGATGTCATCATTTTGCCTTTAAGGAATGTTCGAAGCTTACTGATGCTGAAGTTACGGAAGAAAAAAGGAAATTTTCCCCTACTTTTTAGACTATAGGAGGATGTATATTGAATCTTGAGATGCAACGTTTTAAGGCTGAGTTTTTTAAAGCACTTGCCCATCCCTTAAGAATTCGAATTTTAGAATTGCTAGGTGAGGGTGACAAAAATGTAAATGAAATTCAAACCCTAGTTGGCAGTGAAGGTTCAGCGGTTTCACAGCAATTAACAATTTTGCGGGCCAAGCATATTGTGTCGGGTAAGAAGGAAGGGAATCGAGTCGTATATTCGTTAAAGGATCCGATGATTATTGAATTACTTGCTGTTGCAAGACAAATTTTTAATAATCATCTTGTCGATACCATTACGATTCTAGATAAATTAGTAGTTGACCAAGATGCGTTAGATGAATAGTTTGAAAAAAAGCAGCAGTCCTTTTTGATTGCTGCTTTTTTATCGTTAGGAAATTATAAAATACTAACTTGTTGATAACTTTAATTAAGTTTATTGCCGTCT
>DATFAH010000166.1:0-3203 GCA_035254805.1 Caryophanales bacterium
AAACTTTTGGCCAACCTTGGTTATGGAAGTCGGAAAGAGGTTAAAGGACTTCTGAAAAGCGGATCTGTTAAGATCAACGATGTAGTTGTAAAAGATGCCAAGCAGCATGTAGATCCACAAAAGGAAACCGTTACATTGAACGGAGAAGTTATTGAATATAAGGAGTTTATTTATTTAATGATGAATAAACCACAAGGCGTTTTATCTGCGACAGAGGATAATCGGGATGAAACGGTAATTGATATATTGGAAATAGAGGATCAAGTGTATGATCCGTTTCCTGTCGGCAGGCTTGATAAGGATACGGAAGGGCTCCTATTAATTACAAACGATGGAAAGCTGGCTCATCGCTTACTTTCACCAAAAAAGCATGTTCCAAAAACTTACTTCGCGGTGATTGATCAAGAGGTTACAGAAGATGATGTTATGGTTTTTAAAAAGGGTGTCACTCTTGATGATGGCTATATCACAAAGCCTGGTGAGTTAAAAATTCTTAAATCAGGCATCCTATCAGATATTGAACTAACGATTACCGAAGGAAAATTCCATCAAGTGAAAAGAATGTTTGAATCAGTTGGCAAAAGGGTGGTCTATTTAAAGAGATTAACCATGGGTCCCTTAGAACTGGACGAAACACTGGAACTGGGAGAATATCGTGAATTAACGGATGAAGAAATTGAAACATTAAAAGAATATCAGGCAAAGTAAAGGGGCTGTCCAAAAAAGCTTGGAAAAATTAGCTGGAAAAGTCTTAAAATTATTCTAAAATCGGAGAAGGAACAACGTTTATTATTTCTTTGCCATATAAAAGCAAATGATCTTGAAAATGGATGTATTATGGTGTAATAACATTATTGATATTAACGCCACCCTTTCATATATTGATAGTAATGAAATAGTTCCTTTTTAAAGGGGAGAAGCTTTACAATAAAGTCGTCATTACGGGAATCATTTCTCCGGATTATTGGCAACCTTCATGTTGTTAGCCCTAGAAAATCAGCTTTTATGCAGTCTTGATCGGAATTGCCTTAATAGGCTGGTTCTTCTCTAAAGAGAAAGTTTGGACCATATAAAAAAGGTTTCATAAGCTAAAAAGCCAGCAAATTAGCATGCTGGCTTTAGTAGACTATTTTTTTTTCACTACTAATGAAATAACTGTTAGTAAACCGACTGTAATCAGACAGACAGTTGAACCAATAATATTCCCTTTATTAAACATAAATGCAATGAAAATAAAGAGTAATGAGCCGATAGCAGTAAAAGTAGTGAATGGATATCCTCTTAATCGAAATGCTGGCTGTTGTGTATATTGAGAACGAAGCCTTAATTGGGCAGCGCAAATGCTGATCCATATTAAAATGACGGTGAATCCTGGGATTGTCATGAGATAACTAATCACCTGGTTAGGAGTCATATAGGCTAAGAAGACACCAATCAAAATACAAATACTTGTGATCATGATGCCATTTAAAGGAATTCCTGTTTTGGAAGTTTTTAATAAGCTTTTCGGTGCCTCGCCATTTTGTGCCATGGCAAAAAGTGTTCTTGATGTAGCATATATTCCTGAATTGGCAGCCGATAGGACTGCGGTTAGCAAGACAAAATTCATCACATGGGCAGCACCTGGGAGTCCGGCAACACTGAAAACTTGAACAAAGGGACTGTCTTGTCCAGAAACTTTGTCCCAAGGAATGATTCCAGAAATAATAAGAATTGGTAAAATATAAAATATAATAACACGCCAAACAGTTCCTTTAATAACTCCTGGAAGAACTTTCTCAGAATCTTTTGTTTCTGTAACTGCTACACCGATTAATTCAGCACCACCATATGAAAACATGACGATTAAAAAGGCACTGATCGTTCCTTGTAATCCATGTGGGAAAAATCCACCATTTGCCGTGTAGTTCGAGAGAGGATCATGAATGTTGCTTGGAAGAATCCCAAAAAGAATTAGAGCTCCTAGAATGATAAAGGCAATTAGGGCAATGATTTTAATTCCAGCAAACCAAAATTCCATTTCACCGTAGTATTTGACTTGAAATAAATTAATTCCAACAATGATCACTGCACATAAGAAACTTAACAGCCATAATGGAACGGCAGGAAACCAAAATTGCAGGAAGCTTCCAGCAGCTAATAATTCCACTACCGTTACGATGATCCAATTGATCCAATAGAGCCATCCGACGATAAATGAAATCCGAAAACCAAATGCTTTATGTACAAGTCGTTGTACATTGAAGTTTGGAAAAGCAATGGCCATCTCACCTAAGGCGGTCATAACAATAAATAAAAGCAGTCCTCCTATTAAATAGGCAAGTACCACGCTGGGTCCGGCAATATTCAATGTATCTGAACTTCCTTTAAAGATTCCTGTTCCGATCATCCCAGCCAACGCAATAAATTGGACATGCCTCGGTAATAATCCCCTTTTTAAATCTTGGTGCTCTTTCTCCATGTTGTTCAAACCTTTCTATATTAAAACTCAACACTATTATTCTTATAAAATTTCTATTTCGCATAAACGCTTTTAAGCGTTAAAGCGTTTGTATATTAATATATCATTTTTTTATTAGATGTCAACTCAAAAAATGAAAAATTGTTTTTTTAACCCAATATTTGGGTATGATAAAAAACAAAATGGATTATGGGGGAATAAATCATGAACTTGACACCAGAGCAAAGAATCGAACTTCATGGGTTCAATAATTTAACGAAATCGTTGAGTTTTAATATGTATGATATTTGTTATACAAGAACAAAGGAAGAGCGTGAAGCCTATCTTGAATATATTGATGAAGAATATAGTGCAAATAGGCTGAGGAAAATTTTAACACATGTTTCTGATATTATTGGGGCGCATGTTTTAAATATTGCCAGCCAGGATTTTGAACCGCAAGGAGCCAGTGTAACCATGTTGATTTCGGAAGGTCCAGTTGAAAATGCTCCGACAGAATCGTTTGAGGAGTCACCGGGGCCACTTCCTGAATCGGTTGTCATGCAGTTAGATAAAAGTCATATTACGGTCCATACTTATCCTGAATACCATCCTGATGAAGGAATTAGTACTTTTAGAGCCGATATTGATGTGTCAACATGTGGAGAGATTTCTCCGCTAAAAGCACTTCATTATCTTATTCGCTCATTTGATACTGATATTATGACGATTGATTACCGAGTACGTGGTTTTACAAGGGATA
>DATFAH010000167.1:0-3716 GCA_035254805.1 Caryophanales bacterium
TCAATTTCTTCTTTTTCAAAAACAGTACGCAAAAATTCCTTATGGCGGATATCTCCCTCATAAAAACGAGCGTTTGGATGTATTGCTTTTTTATGGCCAGTCTGCAAATTATCTACTACTACGACTTCATACCCTTTATCAATAAGCTGGTACACGGCATGTGAGCCAATATACCCTGCTCCCCCTAAAACGAGAATACTCATCCGTTTGTCTCCCTTTTATTTATTTCATATAACATTCATTATTATAAAATTTAAATCCTGAATATGACAATGTAACAATTTCAAGTTCATCATTAATATTTTTCAAAACGATTGGATTTGAACAAACATTTCAATCAATAAACAACATATCGTATAATAACCAATCTGTTTGGTTCGTTTTTTTGGGCGAAACTTCATAAAGGGGGAATGTTTATTATGAGCACATTCAACAAGACTCCCTATTTAGCGTTATTGCTTATATTCCCAATATTAGGATATATCTATGGAAATCTCAATGAAAACAGGTCAGATGCTACGATTCTTTTAACAAAATTAGATTCCATTATCCCTTTTTTGCCCATTTTTATTTTGCCATATATATTATGGTATGTATTTATTCTCGCCTACCTAATTTATTTTTGGTCAAAAGATACAAAGCTATACATCCGAACACTTGCCATAATCGTTTTAGGTGAGATAGTGAGCTTTATCATTTATTATTTTTTCCAAACAACGATTCCACGACCTGCCCTTAGTGATAAAGGCTTTCTTATCAACCTAGTTCAAATCATTTATTTACATGACCAGCCATATAATTGTTTTCCAAGTATCCATGTACTGACAACTTTTAGTATTATTCTTAGCAGTTTTCATATTAAAAACAAACATATTTTCCATACATTTCTTATTCCCATTTCTGGATTCCTAATTATCATTTCAACCTTGTTTGTAAAACAGCATGGAATATTAGATATTTTGGGTTCTATTTTTTTAGCCTTTTTCATGTACGGAATTATATTTCCCATACCCCATGCCAAAAGAAATTCAAAACAAATTTATTTACGAGATGGAATAGAGACACACAAATTCCAGCAAAAATAAAATGAAGCCTGCAAAATTTCCAGGCTTCATTTTATCATATATTATAAAACTAAACTTACGATTACGGCTGATAATACACTAACTAATGTTGCACCATATAAAAGTTTTAGACCAAACTTGGCTACGGTATTTCCTTTCTTTTCGTTTAAGCTTTTTACTGCTCCCGCAATAATTCCAATTGAGGAAAAGTTTGCAAAAGAGACAAGGAATACAGAAATGATTCCTAATGTACGCGGGCTAAAGCTTGCTTGAATTTTTGCTAAATCCATCATAGCAACGAATTCATTTGTGACAAGCTTTGTTGCCATAATTCCCCCAGCTTGTACAGCTTCTGAAAAAGGTACACCCATGATAAAAGCAACAGGAGCAAAGATATATCCTAAAATTTCTTGGAACGAAATTCCGAAAATCAAATCAAATACATTATTAATTCCAGCCATTAACGCCACAAAACCAATTAACATGGCTCCAACAATTACCGCCACTTTAAATCCATCAATAATATACTCACCAAGCATTTCAAAGAAGCTTTGTTTTTCTTCCTCTTGAATGATAAGAATATCCTCACTTGCTTCAACAGTATATGGGTTAATAATAGAAGAAATAATAAATCCACCAAATAAGTTAATCACGAGCGCCGTTACCACATATCTTGGCTCAATCATGGTCATATAAGCACCGACAATGGACATGGAGACAGTTGACATTGCGGATGCACATAAGGTGTATAAACGATTGGCAGGCAACTGGCCAAGCTGCTTTTTCACAGTGATAAATACCTCTGATTGGCCGACCATGGCAGACGCTACTGCGTTGTAGGACTCCAACTTACCCATGCCATTTACTTTGCTTAAAAGTAATCCAATCCCTTTCATAATGAAAGGAAGGATTTTTAAATACTGGAAAATACCAATTAAAACAGAAATAAACACGATTGGAAGTAAAACATTCATAAAGAATGACATTTCGCCCTTATTCGCTAATCCGCCGAAAACAAATGAAACTCCTGCTCCAGCATAATCTAATAATTTCGTAAATACATCTGCAAATCCTTTGATTAACACTAAACCAAATGATGTATTTAATAATAATCCAGCAAACAGAACTTGGATAACAACCATAACAATTATAGGTCTATACTTAATATTTTTTCGATTATTGCTTGCAATAAAAGCAAGTCCTAGAACAACAAGTAGTCCAGCAATAGCAATGATGTATTTCATAATTTCCTCCAAAATGGTGTATTTACTCAGGATGAGATGATAATTTTAATGAATTTCTGTGTATATAAGTGTTGGTGCTTTTACTTCTTCATTCACTAATTTGTAAGCGGCCTGAATTTTATTGATAACATCTTGAACATTTTCTTGATTACTATGAATTGTGACGAGAGTATCCCCTGCTTGAACAAAATCCCCCACTTTTTTATGAAGAACAACCCCGACTGCCAAATCAATCTTAGATTCTTTTGTTACACGACCAGCACCTAACATCATGGCTGCAATACCAACCATCTCTGCTGTAATTTCAGCTACATAACCCGATTTTTCAGCTGGAACCTTAATCATATATTTAGCTACAGGAAGCTTTGTTGGATCATCCACAACAGACGCATCTCCACCTTGGGAAGCAAGGAAGGTTTTAAATGATTGTAATGCTTTACCGTTTCTCATTGATTCTTCTAACATTGCACGGGCTTCGATAAGATCCTCCGCTTTTTCTGCTAAAACAACCATATGGCTTCCAAGTGTTAAGCAAAGTTCATGTAAATCCTCTGGACCTTTTCCAATGAGTGTATCCATTGCTTCTTTTACTTCCAAAGCATTGCCTACTGCAAAACCTAAAGGTTGGCTCATATCAGAAATGATCGCTTTAGTTTTCCTTCCGACTCCATTCCCAATGTCAACCATTGTTTGAGCCAGTTCTTTTGCATCATCAAGGTTTTTCATAAAGGCACCGCTGCCAGTCTTTACATCTAATACAATTGCATCTGCACCTGCAGCAATTTTCTTACTCATGATTGAGCTTGCAATAAGTGGGATTGAATCCACTGTTGCCGTTACATCCCTTAAGGCATATAGCTTTTTATCGGCAGGTGTTAAATTCGCACTTTGACCAATAACAGCAATTTTATTTTCATTCACTAAACGAATAAACTCTTCATTCGTAATTTCAACATGAAAGCCTTCGACAGATTCTAATTTATCAATGGTACCACCTGTGTGCCCAAGTCCTCTACCAGACATTTTTGCAACCGGTACACCAACAGAAGCAACAAGAGGTGCTAACACAAGTGTTGTAGTGTCACCAACACCTCCAGTACTATGCTTATCCACTTTAATTCCTTCTATCAGAGATAAGTCAATCTGATCGCCTGATTGGACCATCGCTTCTGTCAAATAGACTCGTTCATTCTTTGTCATTCCTTGAAAAAATACAGCCATTGAAAATGCCGACATTTGGTAATCAGGAATATCCCCTTTTGTAAATTCATTTATAATAAATTGAATTTCCTCTTTTGTTAATTCGAGACCATTTCGTTTTTTCTCAATCAAATCTACCATTCTCATTTTTGAGTTCCCCCTTAGTTAAAATTAATTGTTACAAATTCGCGAACGCTTACATCTTACT
>DATFAH010000168.1:0-7780 GCA_035254805.1 Caryophanales bacterium
ATGCATTAAATACATCACTCTTTTGACGTAATACATAGGATTTAAACTTTTCATTTTGAATATTTTTAAATCCACTTTGGAGAGATGATGCGCGGTTGTACTGATTGACCTCCCCATACCCGAACATATTCGAAACCTTCATTAATTCCTGTACCAGCTTCACACAGCGGACATTATCTGAGGTAAGGTTATCACCGTCAGAAAAGTGGAATGGATAGATATTGAATTTTCTCGGGCTATATTTTTCATGAATAAGCTCCAATGCCTTACGATAGGCAGATGAACAGATCGTGCCGCCACTTTCCCCTTTTGAAAAAAAATCTTCCTCTGATACCACTTTTGCTTCTGTATGGTGGGCGATAAATTCAATCTCAACTGTTTCATATTTTGTCCGTAAAAAACGTGTCATCCAAAAGAAAAAGCTGCGTGCCATATACTTCTCCCAAATTCCCATACTACCACTCGTATCCATCATCGCCAGCACCACAGCCTTTGAATCTGGCCTCAATACTTCATTCCAGGTCTTAAACCGCAGATCATCTTTATAAATCGGATGGAACCCTGCTCTTCCGCTCATAGCATTTCGTTTAAAAGCAGCAAGCATTGTTCGTCTTTTATCAATATTCCCCATTAATCCTGTTTTGCGGATATCATTAAATTCAATATTCTCTATGATATTTTCTTGTTGTTCTTTTCTTTTTAAATTAGGAAGCTCAAGCTCCTTAAACAATGCTTCCTCAAGCTCCATTAAAGAAACTTCCGCCTCAAAATAATCTTCTCCTGCCTGGTCACCTGCACCTTGACCTTTTCCAGGTCCTTTTTGTCCACTTGACCCGTCTCTGGCAACGACATCGCCCACCTGACTGTCACCATCACCTTGGCCCACATGTTTATTTTTATCATAATTATAGCGAATTTTATATTCATCCAAAGATCGAATAGGAATTTTCACCAAATCTCGACCATTTGACAAAATAATACTTTCTTCGGTAATTAGGTCCGGGAGATTGTTTCTGATCGCCTCCTGAACTTTTTCCTGATGACGCTGCTGGTCATCGTGGCCTTTGCGATGGAGGGACCAATCTTCTTTTGAAACAACAAATGGCTGGTTATCTTCCGTCATTTTATACCCCTCCCAATTCATTTTTTTTTAAAACAATGCACCATTTTCTTCTTGTATACATACAATATCCCGAGTGTGATTCTATTAAAGATCCTAATCCATTTTTCTATTAAAAGAAGTACTAATTACTCTATCCTATGCGAAAAAGGAAAATAATTTACACCTAAATATAGCAATAGACACACGATTCTTAAAATAGGACAAACCTAAATACGGTCATCATTCCAAAAATTCACCATCTGATGATGGCTTGGATCATACGCTGGAAACTGATACCCTTTCGAATACAAATAATCAATGATCTGTGGAAGTACAGATGCCGTTCCTTTTGTGACATGCATTAACATCACAATCGGCCCTTTTTTATTCTCGACTCTTTCCAGACCATTAATCGTATTTACTAAAATTTGATGTGGATTCGACTTTTGGAATTTCCAATCCATTGTATCAATATTCCAATCCCACATTTTCAGCTGATGCTGAACCAAAACATTTCGAAAAGGTTCGGTCATAAAAGGTTTACTTCCATATGGAGCTCGGATTAATGTAGAATCGATCCCTGTAATCTCTCGGATCGTTTGTCTTGTCTTTTCCATTTCGTCAATCATATTTATAGGGCTGCCATATAATTTGGTTTTGTTATGGGTGACACTATGTATAGCTGGATAATGACCTTCTTGAACAAGTCGTTTAACAGCTGCTTGATAATGGGGTATTTGCGGTTCAATCATGAAAAAAGTTGCTTTTGCCTGTTTTGCCTTTAAAATATTTAGTATTTCATCTAATTCCTGATTAGGCCCATCATCAAATGTTAAAAAGACCGAAGGCTTTACTATTTTTGGAGGCTCTACCTTCGGGACGGGCATCTCTTTTGGCTGAATCTGAATCCATTTTCTTGGATTAGGTTTTGGTGTCCGTTCCTTTTCATATAATTTTCGAGTTGGACTATGTATTACGGGCTTCATAGCATATTTTTCAGCAAAAATATAATCCTTATGATCCAAATTCATTAATTTTTCATATGATTGATCTGCCTTTTGCGAGGTCAAGTTGATTGCCTGTCCGCTCATAATAATTGCGGCAATCAAAATGATTATCAGTAGAAACCACCATTTTTTTATCAAAGGGGCTCGCCTCTTCCCTATATCGTTACTTTCATATTTATTTAAAAAATCGTGGTTTATGTTTGCGCTCATAAAAAAACCCTTCGCTAAAAAAAGCAAAGGATAAACAAAAAACTAGAATTTTTTTATCTATTTAATAGACTTCCTACATACCGCAACAATTCATTAGCAGAAGTAGAGTTATAGCCATGTTTGTCGATTAAGCTTGCTACAACTTCATTGATCTTTTTCAACTGTTGCTCATCAGGTGTTTTCGAAGATGTTGTAATTTTGACAACGTCTTTAAGATCGGCAAAAAGTTTCTTTTGGATGGCTTCCCGAAGGCGGTCATGTGCTTGGTAATCAAATCGCTTCCCTTTCCTTGCATAGGCTGAGATTCGGATAAGCACCTCTTCACGGAATGCCTTTTTCGCATTTTCTGAAATACCTATTTGCTCTTCAATGGAACGCATTAATTTTTCATCTGGATTAATTTCTTCTCCTGTTAATGGGTCATGCAGCTTCGCTTTGTTGCAATACGCCTCGACATTATCTAAATAGTTATCCATCAAAGTCTTAGCAGATTCTTCATATGAATACACAAACGCCTTTTGGACTTCCTTCTTCGCAATATCATCATATTCTTTTCTCGCAACAGATATGAAATTTAAATATCGTTCCCGTAATTCGTTCGTAATCGACGGATGCTGGTCAAGACCGTCCTTTAAAGAACGGAGCACATCAAGGGCGTTAATAGACGGTACTTCTTTTCTGATGATGGTCGATGAAATTCGGTTAATGACATACCGGGGATCAATCCCACTCATCCCTTCATCAGGATATTCTTTTTTCAGTTCATTTACATCTGCCTCATTAAATCCTTCCACATTTTGCCCATCATAAAGACGCATTTTTTTCACTAAATCGATATCGCCTTTTTTCGGTTCCTTTAAGCGAGTTAGAATCGTGAACATTGCTGCCACCTTTAAGGTGTGTGGAGCAATGTGAACATCAGCCACATCACTTTCATTGATCATTTTTTCGTAGATTTTTTCTTCTTGGGAAACCCTTAAATTATATGGAATCGGCATAACAATAATCCTGGAATGCAACGCCTCATTTTTTTTATTGGAAATAAAGGAACGATATTCTGATTCATTTGTATGAGCGATAATGAGTTCATCAGCAGAAATAAGCGCAAACCGCCCCGCTTTAAAATTTCCTTCCTGTGTTAACGACAACAAATGCCACAAAAACTTCTCATCACATTTCAGCATTTCTTGGAATTCCATAATTCCACGATTGGCTTTATTTAATTCACCATCAAATCGGTAGGCACGTGGATCTGATTCTGATCCAAATTCAGCAATGGTAGAAAAGTCAATACTGCCGGTTAAATCGGCAATATCCTGTGATTTTGGATCTGATGGGCTAAACGTTCCAATCCCAGTTCGCTTATCCTCTGAGAAAAAGATCCTTTCAACAAGCACATCTTCAATTTTTCCCCCATATTCGGTTTCAAGCCGCATCATATTAAGTGGCGAAAGGTTCCCTTCAACTCGAATTCCGTATTCTTCATAAAAAACAGATCGTAAATGCTGAGGAATGAGGTGAAGCGCATCCTCGTGCATCGGGCAGCCTTTAATAGCAAAAATGGATCCGTTATCCGTACGGGAATAGGCTTCAAGTCCTCTTTTGAGCATCGTTACGAGCGTGGATTTACCACCACTCACAGGGCCCATTAATAACAAGATCCGTTTTCTTACATCAAGCCTTTTTGCAGCAGGGTGAAAATATTCCTCCACAAGGCGTTCAAGTGCTTCCTCTAAACCAAATAGCTGTTCACTAAAGAAAGAATAGTTCTTGACTCCTTTTTCCTCTTCAATCCCGGCATCCTTGATCATATTGTATACCCGAGAATGTGCAGATTGTGCCACCCATGGCTTTTCCTTCAATAACTCAAGGTACTCAGCAAATGTTCCTACCCAGCGAAGCCTTTCCTCTTCATCACGATATTTCTCTATTTTTTTTAAAATGTCCATATAGAGGCCTCCCCTGTCAAGTAATCAGAGACGATTAATATACTCTATGCTTACGGTTAATTAAACATACATCCTTGGAAAGGTACTTTATTCTTAGAAAAGTCACCTATTAAATGGAAGGATAATTTTACAATTCCACTGAAATAATAAAACATTATATGAGTATTAGAGGCGATTACCTGTGAAATTAGAAATCATTATTCAAATTATTTCTATACTTGTGGCAATGTTGATGTTGTGGAAATTTGTCCCTAAAGAAAAACTGCTAGAAGCACATTTAAGCTTTTTATTTATGCAGTTGCAAACTTGGTTATATGGTGCCATTGTTGTCGAAAAGCGCTTAATTGAGTATCCTGTTCGTTTTTTATATTTTTCTTACCGTATAAGTTTTGTTTTTGAATTTTTTATCTTCCCAGTTATTAGTGTGATGTTTAATATCCATTTCCCTATTGGAAAAAGACTCACTCATAAGATTTTATACATCTTCGCTTTTCCAACCGTTATCACGATTATAGAGATTTTTTTAGAAAAATACACCGATGTCATCCATTACTTACATTGGGCATGGTATTGGTCATGGTTAACAATGTTAATATCCTTGCTCATTTCGTATAAGTATTACCTTTGGTTTTTTAATAAAAATAAACATGTTTCAAAAAGATAACTTGACCAGCACTAAGCGATTGCGCCGGTGATTGCCAAGTAGCCCTAACAGTAAAATTAACAAATATTCCACTTTTTATTTTGAAGAGTTAAGCTATAATATAAGAAGATATGGGAAAAGAACGTTAATTTGTTTGTAAAGGGGGAAACGTAAAAAATGAATACGTTTTTAGTTATTTTAGTAATGGGGGCTTTTTTAGCAGCTATCTTAACTTCCGGTTACAATGATAAGCCAAATTCAACGAAATAAGACGAAAGGCTGCCAATTGGCAGCCTTTTTCTATTGAAGATCCATTTTATTTTTTTTGACAAAATCTTTCATATACATTCTGGATTGTTTTACAAGCATATTGGCCATCTGTTCTGACCAGCGGTCCTTCCTTGCCCCGTTTGTTCTTTTTTCATAATAGCTTGAAATAAGTTCATCATACTCTTGAATTTGTTTTAAATAGACTTCCTCATCTTGTTCATATTGGTCTTCATGGTAGATATGTTCGAATGGAAGTCTTGGTTTCAAATCTGTGGTCTTTGATGGGAGCCCGATCGCCATCCCAAACAGTGGGATTACTCTTTCAGGTGTTTTCAATAATTCTTTAACCCCTTCAAGGTTGTTTCGAATCCCGCCAATATAACAAATTCCCAGTCCCATCGATTCAGCAGCAATGGCAGCATTTTGGGCTGCAAGTGCTGCATCAATTAAGGCGACCATAAATTTTTCTGTACTTTCTATTGATGGAATCACATTTTTTCCTTCTATTTCACCAATGATTTCATGGCGGTGGAGATCTGCACAAAAAACGAGGAAGTGACCATTATTTTCCACGTATTTCTGGTTTCCAGCAAGTTCTTCCAGCTTTTTCTTTTTCTCTTTATCTTTAATTCCAATAATCGAATAGGCCTGAATATAGCTTGAAGTGGAGGCTGCCTGTGCACAGGAAACAATCATTTTAATTTGCTCATCTGACAGTGGCTTATCCTCAAAATGGCGAATCGAACGATGATTTAAGATGGAAGCTATTACATCATTCATCCCTTTCTATCCCCTTTTCATTTAATTAAATTCGGGTAGTTTTGCTGCCGTAATGCCTCATATACAAGAATGGCAGCGGTGTTGGACAGATTCAAAGAACGAATATTTTCATTCATTGGTATCCTTAGTGCTCTATCCTTATTTTTTTCAATAACATCCTTTGGAAGCCCTGTCGTTTCACGGCCAAAAATAAAGAAATAATCCTGGTTCACATCACTATAGTCAAACGTCGTAAACGGCTTTTGGCCAAACTTTGTAATATAAAAGAAGTTCCCGCCTGCATTTTTTTCATAAAATTCATCAAGAGAATCATAATAAACAATTTTGACAAACTGCCAATAATCCAGCCCTGCTCTTTTTAACATTTTATCATCTGTTGAAAAGCCTAATGGCCGTATTAAATGCAAAATAGTATCGGTACCCGCGCATGTCCGTGCAATATTTCCAGTATTTGCCGGAATTTGTGGTTGAAATAATACGATATGTATTGCCACTTAAACTCACCTCTTATAAAAACTCTATCTGCTATTATACCACTCCATTCCAATCGGGCAAGAAAGGTTACCTTCCATTATTAATAGTAAAAAATTTGTACTTAATGTTTGGTGTATAGGCAGTAGAATCTTCATATGCCCAATACCGCATTCGACTGTTATAGGTATGGGCATTCACTAGCGGCATACCATGAGCATCTTTTCCCGTCACGACAGTATTATGGTTGTAACGGCCATCCCCTTCAAAATCATAGCAAATGACATCACCCAATAATAATTGGTCAGGACTCTTCACTTCCCTGGACCTTAGAGCATTTTTAGGGTTTGCTAAATAAATTCTTAATGAATTGGCTACGGCCCAGCTATAGCTCCAATTATTATTCCGAAGCCACCAGCCGTTTCCACGATTAGGATACCCATTCATTGGCGCCCCCCCGATATGGAGACACTGTGAGATAAAATTGGTACAATCGACCTCAAATTTTTTATAAATAGGATTATAACTATTCCACCACCGTTCCGCATACTGAACAACTTTCAACCGATTATATTCATAACTAAGCCGCTGATTGATTTCTTCCATTGGTAGGTCAACACGATCCTCAGGTACATCTTGAATTTTAAAAGGGATAATCTCTTCATCTAAAATAATCTCGTTTTTATAAAACTTTGCTGTCCTTAATTCTATTTCTTCTTCTATATATAGCTTCCCTTTTTGTTTAATGAGGTACTGATAATGCACTTCGTAATTGACTGTCTCGAAACTATTTTCGATACCATTGTCAATTATCTTCCCAGCAGTCTTTACTTTAACAATCTCTGCTCCTCTTTTAGCACATGAATCCTTTTTTCTTTCTGCTTTAAGATAAAAATTTCTTACATCCATGTCGGAAACAAATTGATTAATCCGTTGTTCAAATAAATCTTGAAGCTTCTTTTTCATCCTACTCACCCCTTTGCTTCTATACATATGTAGGGAAAATGGGCTTCAATCAAAAAAAGAGTTTTTTTAAGGTACTGAAATTTTCCAGCACCCGTCTCAGCATTCACTCGAACTGGGCTCGATTTTCAGTGACTTTTGCTGGAGATCAGCGTATACTGGCATGAAAAGTATCATGCGACGCGTATTTGCATATTTTTTGCTCCTTCGCGTTCCATGAACCGTCCATGCGACGCGTATTTGCATACTTTTTACTCCTTCGCGTTCCATGAACCGTCCATGCGACGCGTATTTGCATATTTTTTACTCCTTCGCGTTCCATGAACCGTCCATGCGACGTGTATTTGCATAATTTTTGATCCTTCGCGTTCCATGAACCGTTCAT
>DATFAH010000169.1:0-24394 GCA_035254805.1 Caryophanales bacterium
AATGGCAAGGTATTTCTGTAAAGGTTGAAAAAAAATGAGGCTAGTTAACGAAACAAGGAGAATTCCACCAATTAATTTTCTTAACAATTCTACCTTCAAAATTTTCACTCTCCTCGCTTCTAGTCCAACAACGAAAATGGCTACATCTATAATTTAGCCTCGATGACAGTCATTTATAACAAACTAAAATATAAAAAGCTATCCGGGAATGGATAGCTTTTCAAGTTTTTTTCGTTATTATGGAAATTTCAACTTTTTCAATGCACTAAATGACGTTATAAACGTTTATATATTATCAACTCTAATACTCGCATAAGGGCAACTACGCCTCTGTCTTCGCCCTTAGTGGCTCGCCAGTCAGCGAGTTTTCTTTAAATTCTGATGCAAGCTTTAGTAATTCTCCAGCGTGTTTCTTTGTTAAATCAGTAATTTCTACACCCGAAATCATTCGAGCAATTTCCTTAATTTTATTATCTTCCGTTAAGAAATCTACTGAAGCTTTAGTTCTTCCGGATTTAGTGATTTTTGAAATTAACAGATGGGTATCTGCCATTGCCGCAACTTGAGGTAAATGGGAAATACAGAGTACTTGTGAATCGGCAGCAACTTTAAATATTTTTTCAGCAATCGCTTGTGCCACTCTCCCACTTACTCCGGTGTCAACTTCATCAAAAATAATCGATGTAACTCCTTGATGCTTAGAAAAAATGCTTTTTAATGCCAGCATAATTCTGGATAATTCGCCACCAGAGGCAATTTTTGAGAGTGGTTTTAACGGCTCACCTGGATTTGTCGACAGGTAAAATTCCACTTTATCTGTCCCATTTTTAGCATATTGTTCCGTACCATTAAAATGAATCTGAAAAATAGTTTTTTCCATATAAAGTTCTTTCAGTTCTTTATGAATGAGTTTAGTCAATTTTTCTGCCCATTTTTTTCGAATATCTGATAATTGCTTTGCTTCTAAATTTAGATCTTTTCTTAATGATGAAAGTTCTTTTTCCAATTGATTGATATGTGTTTCTTTATTTTGTAAAGTTTCGACTTCCTCTTCAATTTTGGCCGCATATTCTAAAATTTCAACGATAGAGTTCCCGTATTTACGTTTTAATTGATTAATTTCTGTTAGCCTTTCTTCGATCACATTTATCCGATGTGGATCATATTCCAGTAGATCTAACTCAGACCTTAATGACCGTGTCGCATCCTCCAACATATAAAAGCTATTTGAAACTACATCAAATGTATTTTGGTATGAAGAATCAAGTGACGCTGCAATTTCCAAATGATTCATCACCATGCTGATCCAATCCAATCCTTTTTGTTCCCCTTGAAGGGCCGTGTAACTTGCCTGAACGGCTTCAAATATTCTTTCAAAATTATTTAATTTTCGTTTTTCTTCAGAAAGGATCTCATCTTCATTAAGCTTTAAATTCGCCTTATGGATTTCATCTAGTTGAAACTGAATTAAATCAAGCCGATGAGCTGTCTGCTGCTCATTTTCACTTAAGTGTTTTAACTTCTTTAAGGTTTGTTCATATCGATAAAAAATCGTTTGGTATTCCGCCAATGATGAAGAAATTTCATTAAATCCAAATTGGTCTAATAAAGATAAATGATGAGTTTCATCCATTAGTTCTTGATGTTCATGTTGTCCATGGATATCAACGAGGGAAGCACCAATTTCTCGTAGTGTGGAAATGGTGACGAGTTTTCCATTTACGCGGCAAACACTTTTTCCTGCTCGGGAAATGTCTCTTTTTAAAACAACCATCCCTTCCTCAATTTCAATCCCAAATTCCGAGGCTTTTACATAACATGGGTGCCCGACATCTAATTGAAATAGACCCTCAATTTCTGCTTTTTCTTCACCATGACGGACAAATTCAGCAGAACCTCTCCCACCAACCAATAAATGGATGGCATCAATAATAATGGATTTCCCCGCACCGGTTTCACCTGATAGAACTGTTAAACCCTTTTCAAAAGAGATCGAAAGTGATTCAATAATCGCAAAGTTTTTTATAGATAATTCACTTAACAAGAATCATTCCCCCAGGTTAAAGCATTTCAAGAAAACGGTTGGTAATGACTTCTGTATCTTCTGGTGTTTTACAAATAATTAAAATGGTATCATCACCGCAAATGGTTCCTAGAATTCCCTCCCAATCAAGGTTATCAATCAAAGCTCCAATTGCCATTGCATTTCCTGGAAGACATTTCATGACAAGCAAATGCCCGGCTGAGTCTACTCGGACAAATGCATCCATCAATGCCCGTTTTAATTTCTGTAATGGATTAAACCTTTGGTCAGCAGGAAGACTATATTTATACCTCCCATCCATTAAAGGCACCTTGACAAGGTGCAGTTCTTTTATATCACGTGAAACGGTTGCCTGTGTTACATTGAACCCGGCATTTTTTAGTTCATCAACTAATTCATCCTGTGTTTCGATATCATTGTTTGCAATGATATCTCTGATTTTTATATGACGTTGGCCTTTATTCATAATTTCACCTCTATAAGTGTACAAAACATATGTATATTTGAAGAAAATGTCGCTTCTACCAATATGTTAGCTGATTTTGTCACTAATGTACAATTATTATTATGTTTCATAATGAATAAAAATAGCAAATGGATAAGCAAATGCTTATCCATCTGTAGTTTTATTCTTTTTAAGCTCTTTATGGGCATCTTCAACAACCGATTCTGGGGTAATAGATAATTGATTATCCCCTGGATTTTGTTCCCCCTCCCAGCTTAAATGTATAAGGAATTCAATATTTCCATCTCCACCTGTGATCGGTGAATAGGATAAATCCTTGATAAAATAACCCTCATTCAAGGAGAGGTTTATGATCTTATTGATAACCTCTAAATGAATTTTTTTATCTCGGATAATTCCTTTTTTTCCAACCTGTTCTCTTCCTGCTTCAAATTGCGGTTTTATTAGCGCGACAATGTCACTTCCAGAAACTAAAAGTGTTTTAAGCACCGGGAGTATCAAAGATAAAGAAATAAAAGAAACATCAATCGTTGCAAAAGTTGGCATTTCACAGGTAAGATCCTTAACGGTTACATAACGAAAATTAGTTCTTTCCATTACGACCACACGCTCATCTTGCCGAAGTTTCCATGCAAGTTGATTGTACCCTACATCTAATGCATAAGACATTTTAGCACCATTTTGTAAAGCACAATCCGTAAAACCGCCAGTAGATGCACCAATATCTAAAAGCACCTTTTCTTTTATATCTAAATTAAATGCCTTTAATGCTTTTTCTAGTTTCAATCCACCACGACTTACATATGGTAATAAATTCCCTTTTATACTTAGCGGAATATCTTCACTAATCTTTTCACCAGGTTTATCAAGCCTTAGCTCATTTGTGTAGACAAGTCCTGCCATTACAGCTCGCTTTGCTTTTTCACGCGTTTCTGCTAGTCCTCTTTCAACAAGTAAAACGTCTAAACGTTCTTTTTTTGGTTTCATGATTTAAGCCCTTTGTTTTTTTTTTTTCGTGTAAGAAGCAATAACCTATTAACGGTTTCATTCGTCGTTAAACCAATTTCTTCAAGTAATGCTTCCACATCACCATGTTCAATAAACTGATCTGGAATGCCCATTCGATCAATAACCGTTTGATAATATGCATGATTATGCGCAAATTCAAGAATGAAACTGCCGAAGCCCCCTTGCAAAATCGCTTCTTCAATCGTTAATATCGGTATATTTTCTCGTAATAATTCAGTTAACATCTTTTCATCCAACGGTTTTAAAAACCGTGTATTGATAACTTTTACTGAGAGTCCTTGACCCTCTAAAATGTTTGATGCTTCCATTGCCATGGGGATCGTCGTGCCAAATGTTAGAATGGCAGCATCCTCACCTTCTTTTAGCACTTCCCACGTACCGATCGGTATGGTTGTTAAGTTTTCATCCAACCGTACTCCAATTCCATTTCCGCGGGGAAATCTCATCGCAATTGGACCATCATTATAACATATTGCCGTATTTACCATATGCTGTCCTTCATTTTCATCCTTTGGCATCATCAAAACTAAATTCGGAATATGCCTCAAAAAGGCGATATCAAAGACACCTTGATGTGTCTCGCCATCTCCGCCAACTAAACCCGCCCGATCAATTCCAATAAACACATTCAGATTTTGACGGCAAATATCATGGACAATTTGATCATATGCCCGTTGCAAAAAAGTTGAATAAATAGCCAAAAATGGCTTTAAATTTTGTGTGGCAAGTCCTGCTGCCATTGTGGCTGCATGTTGTTCAGCAATCCCAACATCATACATTCGTTCCGGAAATTCATTCGCAAAACCTTCTAATTTTGAACCTACTTGCATAGCTGGAGTGATGGCAATGATTCTTTCATCCTTTCTTGCAAGTTTTCGCACCGTTTCACTTACAAGGCAACTCCATGCTGGCGCTGGACTCGCAGGTTTCAAAAATGCTCCTGTATCCATTTTATAAGGGCCAGTCCCATGCCAATTTCCTGTTTTATCCATTTCAGCAGGATTGTACCCCTTACCTTTTTTTGTTATAACATGGAGAAGAACAGGTCCTTCCATTTTCTTTGCATAACTTAAATTCTCAAATAGGGCTTCGTAACTATGGCCATCAACAGGACCTAAATAAGTAAAACCCATTTCTTCAAAAAACACACCAGATACAAGTAAATATTTCAGACTGTCTTTGATTCTTTCCGCAGTCGCTGCAACAACACCACCGACTGCGGGAATTTTCTTTAATAATGATTCCAATTCCTCCTTTGCCCACTGGTATTTCCCTGCAGTTCGTAATCTCCCTAAAACATTGTGAAGGGCACCTACATTTGGTGCAATCGACATTTCATTATCATTTAATACAACAATCATATTTCTTTTATCATGGCCAATATGATTAAGTGCCTCTAACGCCATTCCACCTGTTAAGGCACCATCACCAATGACCGGAATAATAAAAGAGTTTTCCTTTTTTAAATCCCTCGCAATTGCCATCCCCATGGCAGCTGATAAGGATGTTGAGCTATGACCTGTCTCCCAAACATCATGCTCGCTTTCCCCCCGTTTAGGAAACCCGCATAATCCTTTGAATTGCCTAAGTGTATCAAATTCACTAGCCCTGTTCGTCAAAATCTTATGGACATATGATTGATGGCCAACATCCCAGATAATTTTATCCTTTGGGCTATCAAAACATTTATGTAGGGCTATGGTTAATTCGACAATCCCCAAATTTGGTCCAATATGGCCTCCGGTCACAGAAAGCTTTTCAATTAAAAATTGGCGAATTTCTTTACTAAGCTTCTCCAATTCATGATTTGTCAGCCCTTTTAAAAAGGAAGGATTTTTGATTGACAACAAATCCATTTTGGACCACTCACTTTCATTCTTTTTCTGTCTAAATTCCTTTGAGAGGTTACTACATTCCTTTTACTAAAAAATAGCCGCTAACACAAACGTGATAACGGCGGCAACTAACGATTTCTACAATACAACAATTATATCATAATTGTGTAATTGCCTCAAATATCCATTTTAATGATCCCTTGAAGCAACCAAATCCGTTATTTCCATTAAAAGATTTGTGTTTAAGCTTGTCTGAATTAAGAATTGCTTTGCTTTTTGAATATGAATTTGAAGGGCATTCTTTGCCCCTTCCATTGTTAATAGTAGCGGATAGGTACTCTTATGGTTATTTGTATCACTGCCAACTGGTTTTCCTATTATTTCTTCATTGCCTTCTAAATCAAGGATATCATCGCGAATTTGGAAAGCTAAACCAAGATGATGAGCAAATCCCCTTAAATCATTTAATTCAGCATCGCTTGCTCCAGATAAAATAGCACCAGCAATGACACAGTATTCTAAAATCTTACCTGTTTTATGAATATGTATGTATTCCAATTCTTCAAGGGTTAGATGTTTTTCTTCCCCAATCATATCGGCCACTTGGCCGCCAACCATTCCTTCTATCCCTGCTGCTTTCGCCATTTCAATAATAAGTTTGATTTTTGTTTCAGGAGAAGCGTATTCATTTGGAATCTTCCCGACAACCTCAAAACTATAAGTGAGGAGGGCATCACCTGCTAAAACAGAGATAGCTTCACCAAACACTTTATGGTTAGTAGGTTTTCCTCTTCTCAGATCATCATTATCCATGCTCGGTAAATCATCATGAATTAACGAATAGGTATGAATCATTTCAATGGCACAGGCAGCAAGGAGTCCTTTATGGGGTTCTATCCCAAAAGCAGCCATGGTGGCAAATAAAAGAAGAGGTCGAATTCTTTTCCCCCCTGCCTCAAGGGAATAGAGCATTGCTTCTTTAATGATAAGAGGTGCATCAGGTCTATTTACCAATGTTCGGAGCTCTACTTCCAATAGTCGCTTATTATCTTTTGAAAATGAATCTAGAAACTTGGTATCCAAGTTCTACTCCTCCTCTGTTATCGAAAAACTCTCGGTACGGCCGTCATCTGTGATGATTTGAGCTAATTGCTCTTCAACATTTTTCAACTTATCATGGCAAAGCTTCGAAAGTTCCATACCTTCTTTATAAATTGTGATTGCTTCTTCAAGTGGAACATCCCCTTCTTCTAGACGATCCACAATCATTTCTAATTGATTCATTGCTTCTTCAAAGGAAACCCTTTTTTCTTCCGCCATGTTATTCACTCTCCTTTATATCTTGCACATTACACAATAATGTTCCATCTGTTAATTGAATTTGAACAGTGTCATTGATTTTCACTTGTTTCGTACTTTTAACAAGCAAATTTTCCTTTAAATAAACTAAACTAAAGCCTCGATCCATGACTGCGAGCGGGCTTAATGCATGTAACGTGGAATTTATCCGGTCATATTCAGCATGTTTCTTTAAGATAATTTGCAGCATAGAACGATTCATTTCCTTCTCGGTTTGAATAAATCGTTCGGTAGATGTTTTCAAAAGATGATTTGGATGATTCCTTTGCAATCGTTTGAAGAGGATTTCCCGCTGGTTTTCTTTTAACATGGATAAACGAGCTGTCCCTTTTATAAGTCTTTCGGTTAATTTATCTGTTTGTTCAAGCTTTTGTTCGTACAAACGCTCAGGATAGCGAAACGCGTATGATTTTTTCAAGCGATTTAAATGTTCTTTTTTGAAACGAATCTTCTCAACTATCGCCCTAATCAACCGGGTTTGTCGCTGCAAGACCCTTTCCATTAATTCATCTATATGGGGAACAGCAAGCTCTGCCGCCCCTGTTGGAGTCGGCGCCCTTAAATCGGCAACAAAATCGGCGATTGTAAAATCGGTTTCATGGCCGACAGCAGAAATAATCGGAATTTCCGATCTGAAAATAGCCCTTGCAACTGTCTCCTCGTTAAATGCCCATAATTCCTCGATTGAACCACCGCCACGGCCCACGATTAAAACATCTATATTTGACATCATATTGGCTTTTTCAATGGCATGAACGATTGAAGAAGCAGCCTGCTCCCCTTGTACTAATGCTGGAAAGACAATCACCTTTGCGATTGGAAACCGTCTTTTTATCGTTGTTAAAATATCTCTTATGGCAGCACCCGTTGGCGAGGTAATTACACCCACCCTTTTTGGAACCAGTGGAATGGCTTTTTTGTTCTCCTTGGCAAACAATCCTTCAAGCTCAAGTTTTTGCTTTAATTGTTCATAGGCAAGATATAAATCACCGATTCCATCTGGTCGCATTTCTTTTACATAAATTTGGTACTGACCACTTGGTTCATAGACAGAAATTTCTCCCCTTAAAATTACTTTCATTCCATTTTCAGGGGAGAATTTCATTGATCTAGATTGACTCGAAAACATTACGGCTAAAATACGGGCTTTTTCATCTTTTAACGTAAAGTACATATGTCCGCTTGAATGTTGTTTAAAATTTGATATTTCACCTTTTACAAAAATATTTTGTAAATGTGGGTCGACATCAAATTTCCTTTTTATGTATTTAGTTAAAGCATGAACAGTCAAATATTTTTGTTCTTGCATAGCAAACTCCTTTTTTACTGTTTCCGTCCTTTAATAGATCAACATGGCTTACAATTTCATAGGAATCACTTTTTTTCCCAGTGAATACATCCATTTTATAGTGATGAAAGCTGTTGCTTTACCTTTGACAGTACCCCATTAATAAATTTACTGGATTGTTCGTCCCCATAGATTTTTGCAATTTCAATTGCCTCATCTAGTACTACATTTTCAGGTATCTCACCTTTTGAATATTTTAATTCATATACAGCCATTCTTAATAAATTGCGATCAACAGTCGCAAGGCGCTCCAATGTCCATTTTTCAAGATTGGCCATTATAAGGTTGTCAATTTCACCTTTTTGCTCGACTACTCCTAAAACTAGCTTAGAAAAATATTCGTCATTTTTTTCTCCGTCTAATACATGTTCCATTGCGGATGATGGTGTTACCTCACTAACATCAATCTGGAAAAGGGCTTGCAATGCTTTTTCTCTTGCTGTTCTTCTTTTCATTATACATTTAACTCCTTTATTACTAAGTTTATATTTTTGTCCAAATTTCGACAGGGTTGTTAAGCCTCAAAATTTTTTTCGTCCTTTAAATAGTGCATAAAAAGATAATAGCATAACTACAATTCATTCGCACTTCACTATATAAACATTTTCATTAACCAAAAAAGAGGCTGACTCTATTACTTATGGTCAGCCTCCTTTTAATGTTTAGATTTCCTGTTCTATTTCTGTTTCATTCTTTACACTTTCAAATTGTATGCCAACAATGTGAATATTAATTTCCTCTGTCTCTAAAGCTGTCATATTCAGTAGTGTTTGCCTAATATTATCCTGAACCTTTTGGGCCACTGTTGGAATCGAAATTCCGAACTTCATCACGCAGTAAACATCCACTTTAATGCCTGTTTCTAAAAGTTCGACCTTCACACCCTTGCCATGATTTTTTTTGCCTAAGCGCTCCACGACGCCAGTTGCAAAATTACCACGCATCCCGGCTACACCCTCAACTTCTGATGCAGCAATTCCTGCAATTACTTCCATCACTTCAGGGGCAATTTCAACTCTCCCACGCCCGCTGTTTTCTGGATTCATTTCTAAAAGACCATTTTCACTCATATCTTACACCTCCAGAATTAGGACTTCATTATATCATGCAATTCAAGAAACTTTGTATTAAAATGACCAGCTACAAATTGTTCATTTTCAAGTAGTTTTAAATGGAACGGAATCGTTGTATGAATTCCTTCAATCACAAATTCACCTAAAGCTCGCTTCATCCGTGAAATAGCCTCTTTTCGACTACTTCCATACGTAATAACTTTCGCAATCATGGAATCATAAAATGGTGAAATCGTATAGCCAGGATATACAGCTGAGTCAATTCGAACACCTAAGCCGCCAGGTGGTAAATACATTTTAATGTTTCCTGGTGATGGCATAAAGTTCTTTTCAGGATTTTCAGCATTAATGCGGCACTCGATTGCCCAGCCATTAAAGGTTACATCCTCTTGACTTAACAATAGCATTTCTCCAGAAGCAACTCTAATTTGTTCTTTAATAAGATCAATTCCAGTCACCATCTCAGTCACGGGATGTTCAACCTGAATCCGTGTATTCATCTCCATGAAATAAAACTTACGATCACGATAGTCATAGATAAATTCTACCGTGCCAGCACCTGTATAATCAACTGCTTTTGCAGCTTTTACAGCAGCAGCTCCCATTATTTCTCGCATTTCATCATCCAAAGCTTCAGAAGGTGTCTCCTCTAACAACTTTTGAAGTCTGCGCTGAATGGAACAGTCACGTTCACCTAAGTGGATCACATTCCCATATGAATCCCCAAGTACTTGGATTTCAACATGTCGGAAATCCTCAATGTATTTTTCAAGATATACACCTGGGTTTCCAAATGCAGTTGCTGCTTCTTGCTGTGTAATATTGATTCCTTTAATTAATTCTTCTTCATTTTTCGCAACACGTATTCCTTTTCCGCCGCCGCCTGCTGTCGCTTTAATAATAACTGGATAACCAATTTTATTGGATAGATCAATCGCCTCATCAATATTTTCGATGATTCCAGTTGAACCAGGAACAATTGGTACGCCAGCCTCTCGCATGGTTTCTCTAGCGATATCCTTTGTCCCCATTTTCGTGATCGCTTCTGGGGTCGGACCGACAAATTTAATATTGCATTCCCGACATAACTCAGCAAAATCTGCATTTTCTGCTAAGAAACCATATCCCGGATGAATGGCATCACTGCCTGTGAGATTTGCGACACTTATAATATTGGTGACATTCAAATAGCTATCTTTGGATGAAGTAGGGCCGATGCAATATGCTTCATCTGCCATCTGAACATGTAATGCTTCACGATCAGCTTCAGAAAAAACAGCAACAGTTTCAATACCCATCTCCCGACAAGCACGAATGACCCTGACAGCAATTTCACCCCTATTTGCAATTAACAGTTTTCTAATCATCCTGTTATCGCTCCTTACTCTGACTTTACTAAAAATAATGGCTGTCCAAACTCGACTAATTGTCCATTTTTGACAAGTACTTCAACAATTTCCCCATTAACTTCAGCTTCAATTTCATTAAATAATTTCATTGCTTCTACAATACAAACAATAGAATCCTTAGATATCTTTGACCCTGGTTTTACATATGCATCTGCTTCTGGTGATGGAGCGGCATAAAAAGTACCAACCATTGGGGATACGATCTTATGTAAATTGGCAGCTTCTGCTTCCGGTTTTACTGCTTGTGATGCTTGAACAACTACTTGTGTTTGTTCTACGGGTGCAGCCACTGGTGTTGGAACACTTACTTGAATTGTCTCTACAGCTTTAGTTGCTGGTTGAACAGCTGTAACAGTTGATAATACACCTTTTTTCATTTGGATCTTTGAACCCTCATGTTCGTAAACAAATTCATCAAGGCTAGATTGATCCACAAGTTTGATTATCTCCCTGATTTCTTGCACTTTTAGCATTTTCATACACCCCTTATTCCACATTATTGTGAGTAGCTACTATTACTATACGATATTACCTTATGAAAGTTCAATATTGTAATTGAAATTCTGTTGCATAACACATTTAACACTACCAGCCTACATTTTAATCTTTTTATGTTAAAAAGTGAAATGATTTGTTAAATTTATGAGAAAAACCGGGCAAAAACAACCCGGTTTTCTTCTTGTGCAATTTTCTTAACTTATTTTGCTGGCTGAAATTCTACGGCAACGAATGTCGTGTTCATTTCCTTTTTAACTAGTTGAATAATATCATTTGCTGCAGTTGCGGAATGCTTCTTCTTTGATTTTACGGTAATATTTACTTTGTCGCCATCCGCTCTTACTAAAGCATCATCATAGCCCAATGTTTTAATTAAGATTTCAAGTGTTTCTTCCTTTTGGGCTGTTTCATTTAATTTTTTCATTTGATCATAAGCCTCACTGCGTTCATCGGAAGGAAGGTCTGTTGAAGCAAGCTTGGCTTGCAAATCTTCTTTTTCTTGACTGCGTTGATCCTCTAACTGAAGGCGAACTGCATCAAATGCATCATCACTTACTTGGGAGACAACGGTTTTTCCATTTTTAACTGCTGTTTTCTCTACTTGTTTTTGATCGATTTGATCCTTGGCATTTTGCTGAACGGCCGTCATATCATTTTGTTTCTGTTCCGGAGAAGTAATATAATAAACGGACAAGACTACAACTAAACTTAACATTGTTAACAACCAAACTGTTTGTTTTTTTAATAGCATTTTTTATTTCCTCCTCTTATTTTTTAGGCATTACCGCAACTCGGTGGCTTGGTACCCCTAATGCCCTTGTTACGGCTTCAACAATCCATTTTTTCACCTGAATATTTTCTGCACCCCGAGCAATAATTAGGACCCCACGAATTTTAGGCTTTTTTGTTTCCACAACAATCGGAACCTCTTTTTCACCATTACGGATGATCACAAGCTGTTCATCAAAAGAGGAATCCTGGACCTTGCGCTTTCCACCTTCACGATCCGTTTCATCTGTTATTTGGCTTTTTGTCACTTTATTTTTCTCCAGTACTTTCTCTTCAGTTGAATCGATATTAACTACGACCCTCACATCATCAACACCAAGCATTTCATCTAGGGCTTCCTTTAATTGACTTTCGTAGGCATGTTCATAATCTGTAATGTCCTTATTTCCCGAACTCTTTTTAAATCCGAATGCTGGGACATCCTCGGCTTTCGTTTCCGTTGCTTTTAAAGCTGGGATTTCTGTCGTTTCATTTTGTTTTTTTAAAAGGATATTACTGGCAAGCATGAAAGCCGCTCCAATACATAGTACCAGTAACATATATTGATACTTACCTGCTTTTTTTTCAGATGATCCATCCTTTGAAAGCCATTTTTTTAGCCATAAAAATGGGCTTTTTTTATTATCCATTCTGTTTGTTCCTCCCCCCTTCAATCGAAACTTCAATTGCATTTTCTTCTACATTCCATTTTTGTGAAAGAAAGGTAGTAATTTCTTTAGCCTTTTCGGCATTTCTATTAGGTGAAAGAGGTTTTTGTGTATTGATTTCAACTTGTTTAATTACTTCGACCATCTTCACTTGACTATTAGGCTGTTTCAAAAGGACGGAAACCTTTTGAAGATTTTCAGGAAATGTTTGCTTACTTTTTTCATTAGTAGAAACTTCAATTTTATCAATTACTAATCCGTATTTATCCATCAGCTCCTCTTCCACGCCGCCTTTAAGCTGGACAGTCATCTGTTCTACAATATATGCATGGTCGGAGGCTTGTATTTCTTTTTTTTTCATTTCTATTAAATTTTTCATATTCTTACCTTCAGGTGATTGAAAAGAAGGAATTTTTGCAAATGCCGTTTCAAAATCCTGTGAGATTAATTTAAAAATAGGTGTAAGAATAATCGCAATTAAGAGAAGTCCTGTTACCATCTTGGTGTATTTTTGCATACTAGAATTAGGCAATAGCATATCAATGACTGTTGCCAAAAGGATAAATAGAATAATATTTGTTACCCACTCTATTAAAAATGACATATCGCCTCTCCCTATCTCATCATCATCGTTAAATTGCCTGCTGCAATAATCACCGTAATACTTAAAAAAAACATTAGTGAAACAATCCCTAACGCTGCAAAAACATAGATGATACTTTTAGAGATTATGTCAAGACAGGATATAATGGGTCCCCCGCCCAATGGCTGTAAAATCGCAGCGGCAAATTTATAAATAAAGGCAATCATTAAAATTTTGAGCGCCGGAAAAGCTACAATAATTAATAGAATCGCCACACCTGCGATCCCAACGGTATTTTTCAATAAAGCCGATGCACTCACCACAGTATCTGTCGCATCCGTAAAAACTCTGCCGATGACTGGGATAAAATTTCCCGTGACAAATTTAGCCGTTTTAATCGCTACACCATCTGTTACAGCCGATGAGGCCCCCTGTACTGAAATAACACCCAGAAAAATCGTTAAGAAAAGCCCCATAAGTCCAATACTCCAATTTCTAAGCAACTGGGCCAATTGGGTTACTTTATAATTTTCGGAAATCGTACTGACGATGCTTAATAACGCAGCTAAAAAAAGTAGTGGCAAAATAACATATTGAATCAGGAGACCACTTGTATTCATTAAAAAAAGAATAACTGGATGAAAAAAAGCAGCCGATATTACTCCTCCAGAAGCTGCCATTAATGCAAGAAGCAATGGTATTAGTGCAAGGACAAATGAAATCATCGTTCCGATTGCTTCATTGGTATAATTAACGGCAATGTGAAAACTATTAAGTGCAATAATGACTAAAACCATAAAGACGATCGAGTAGGCTACTTTGCTTACAGTGCTTTTCTCAAAAGAGTTTTGTAATGATTGTAGAAACATGCTGAAAATAGTGAGCATTATTAAGGTTCCTAATAATTTTCCATTCACTACAAATTCTTGGAAGGCAAATTTTAAAATTCCTTGGCCCCATTCTTTAAAAGAAAATTTCTTATCGCTTTTAATAAAGTCATATAAACTGCCCTTTTGACTTTCAGGGAGAAATCCCCCGTATTTATTGCTTATATCATCCCAAAATTGTTTAAGATCCGTTAAATCCAACGTTTTCAGCTGAGAATCTACCAATTCCTGTGGAGAAAGAGGTGCAGAAGTATCTTTTGAATTCTCTGAAGCTTGGACATTTGTGATTGATAAAATAAAAAATAAAAGAGTAAGAATCGGAATAACTTTTAGCCATTGCTTCATTTTTCCACCTCATTTATTAGAAAAGCGCAAGCGCCTTGGTCATCGACGTACAAACTGGAGGGGCTTCGACTGAGATAAAGGAAACACAATGAGCCGATAGGCGAATTGATGTTGACTTATCGTAGGGAGAAGGCTCGAAGTTTGCTAGTCGATAGGCGCTTGCGCTAGACAGTTTTCAAAGTTCAGGATATAAATTCTGATTTTATTAGAAAAGCGCAAGCGCCTTCGGAACATGCAGAGATTGTTCCTGCGAAGATTATTCTCTAAGTAGCTTTCCTTAGGGTAATCGACGCACGGACTATAAGGGGCTCAGGCTTGAGATAAAGGAAACACTATGAAGCGATAATGAATCGATGTTGACTTATCGTAGGGAGAAGACCCGAAGTACGCTAGTCGATAGGCTGCTTGCGCTGGACAATTCTCAAAGTCTAAATTTTCTAGTCTAGCTTGGGATTAGTTTAATAATGGTTTCAATCATGACGGTTAAAATTGGAATGGCCATGGCTAGGATAATGATTTTTCCTGCTAATTCAATCTTCGAGGAAATGGCACCTTGCCCCGCATCCTTTGTAATTTGAGCTGCAAACTCAGCGATGTAGGCAATTCCTATTATTTTTAAAATGGTTTCAACATAAACCATATTAACCTTTGCGTTTATTGCTAGTTTTTCAAGCATATGAATAATTTCATAGATTTTATCTACAAGAAATAAAAAGATGGTACATCCAACAAACACAATAAGCAGAAAAGCAAAATTAGGTTTTTGTTCCTTTACAATTAAAGCAAGAAAGGTAGCAACAAGAGCAAGTCCGACTATTTTTACGATTTCAATGACAAAGCCCCCCTTTCTATTGAAATAAAAATACCGATTTTATTTTTTGAAAGAGATCATCTACAATAGTAGCTACCTGGAATAATATATAAATGAATCCAAACAGTGTGACCCATTGTGCATATTCCTTTTTTCCCACTTGATCTAAAACCGTATGTAAGAATGCTACAACGATTCCGACCCCAGCGATTTTAAAAATAATATCTACTTCCAAGCCCATTCCAATTCCTCCTAAATGAATAAGATGATCAGTAATAATCCCAACAAAAACCCAAGACTCTTGACCATTTTTTCGTATTTTACTTGCTTATCGATGGCGTCTCTCTCTTCTCTTTCTAAATGAGTAAGAGTGAGCATAATTTGTTTTTGCTGAGAAATCCGATCATGCCGGCCTAGTGTCTCGCCAAATTGTTTCATGATTTCAAATTCCCCTTGTTTTAATGCCGTTAGCTTCCAAATTTCTGTTAAACTTTCTTCCCATGCTTTCTTTACAGTTGTTTCAGAGTACATAAGTTTTTTAGCAAATACCTCAAAAAGTTTAGAAAGTGGTTTAGAAAGCTGTGTGGCCAGTCTTCTTGATGCTTCGTGTAATGGGGTATGTCCAAACATAATCTCTGCTTCTAGTGATTGAAGGGCAGATTTTAATTGCCTCAACTGCCTTGGCCTTTCACTTAAATGTCTTGATGCCTCCATGCCAGTCCAAGTAGTGGCAACAATGATGAAAACAGCGCCAATTAACTTCATCATTTTACGTCACTCTCACTTTTTGAATCATTTCTTTTCCATTCTTATCTAAAATTTGCGACACCGTACCAGGTCCTTTTTTCCGGCTTAGGACGATATAACGCTGAAATATTTGTTGTTCAAGTATGTGCTTTAAAGTAGGCCGTTTCCGGATATCATCAAGGCTGTTTCCATGTGTTGTCATGATTAGCTTAATCCCGGCATGGATGGCTTCCATAATGGCATCTGCATCCTCTTTTCGACCAATTTCATCAACAACTAAGACATCAGGGCTCATCGAGCGGATCATCATCATCATTCCTTCAGCTTTTGGACATGCATCAAGGACATCGACACGGTGACCAAAGGTCAATTGTGGGATTCCCTTTACACATCCCGCGATCTCAGAGCGTTCATCCACAATTCCGACCTTTTCTGCCCGAATTCCATATTTTTGATGACCATTCGAAATAATTCTGGCAATATCCCGAAGCAGTGTGGTTTTCCCTGTCTGCGGAGGTCCAATAATCATCGTATGTAAAAAGTCTTCTTTGAATATATAAGGGATAATCGATTCGGCAATACCAACCTTTTCCTTTGCAATTCGGATATTAAATGATGAAATATCACGAATTGCTTTCACTCTTCCATCCTCAAGGATCACTTTGCCGGCAAGCCCAATTCGATGCCCGCCAGATACCGTTATATACCCTCGTTTCAGTTCTTCCTCAAGGGTATAAAGAGAAAATTGGCTTATCTTATTCATTAGATGGACGGCATCTTCAGCTTCAATAATATAAGACAAAAATTTTGGTACTCCATTTAACGTAATTTCAATTGGCCGATTAATTCGTATCCGTATTTCTTCCATTTCTTCTAACTGAAAGGGAGGAATTTTACATATAATATCTGCTATATTTCGTGGTAAAAAATGCAGGATTGATTCCATAACTATCCTCCTCGCTGCTTGTCTCATTAATTAAAATGTATGCCTCGTCATACACATTATGACTTTGAAATGATTCATTTCTTTCAACATTCCATCCAAACAACTTTTATGAAAAGGGTATTATTGCTAAGGAGATGCCGTATTTATAAATAAACAATATTAAAGAAGGGGGAAGTAGTATGTATTACAGGCAGCCTACTGGCCCGTCAAATACGAATCAACGTCCATTTGTTTTAGAAGTATCTGGTGAAGGTGAAGTGGTGGTTTCGCCAAATTTGGCAACAATTAATTTAGGTGTTATGACTGAGGGGAAAGATGTTATTCCAACACAACAGCAAAATACTGCTGAAATCAATCAAGTAATAAATTCCCTGCTTTCATCGGGTATTTTGCGGAATCAGATTCGGACATTTGATTATCGAATTGATTCTGAATATGATTTTGAGCAAGGCAAGCAAATATTTCGCGGATACAAGGTTACTCATCTTTTAGAGGTAAAAATAGAAGATTTGGGGATGATTGGCAAAGTTATCGATACTGCCGTTAGTCAAGGGGCAAATTATGTGGCAAATGTTCATTTCACGGTGAAAAATAAGGAAAAGGTATACCAACAAGCACTTTCAGCCGCCATTATAAATGCGGGTCAAAAAGCACAAACGGCTGCGTCTACTTTAAAAGTCCAGTTAAACCCAATACCTTTTCATATCATTGAAAAAACAGTAGGCTTTAGGCCGCTAGAAAATCAAGGCTTTACTTATGTAAAAGGAGTTACTTCTACACAGTTAGAGCCTGGAGAACTAACGATTAAAGCTGCCGTTACTGCAAAATTTGGATACTACTAAAAAATAGAGTAGGTGCATAAAAATGTTATGCACCTACTCTAAAACCCTTTATTTATCATGCTTTTTAACCATTTCATATAGCTCATTTGTGGTAATTGGGCCGTTATAATGCTCTCTAATAATTCCATCTTTATCAATAACAAATGTTTCTGGTTGACCGGTTGTATTATAAATCTTCGTTATTTTTGCATTAAAATCTAGTACATACGTTGCATTTACTGCACCGTATTTCTTTTTAAACTTGTTAACATTCGATTTTGTTTCACCTTTATCAAGTATTATAAGCTTATATTTATCACCATATTCATCTGCAAAAGCCTGCAATTCTGGTGCTTCATCAATACACGGCTTACACCAAGAAGCAAAAACATTGATCACGACCATTTGGCCTTTAAAATCCGAGAGTTTTGTGGTTCCCCCATCTAAATTAGGAAGTTCAAAATTATAGGCCTTATCACCTACATCTGTATGCTTACCATAGCCTACTAAGCTATAAGCAAAAAAACCGAACATCCAAATTAAAAGCGCCAGTACGAGGATTTTTACAACTCGTTTATTCATTTTCTTTCCTCCTAGCATCAATACATTTCACATTATTGTCCAATGTTCTAAGAATAGGCCTGTCATCCATAAATACCTATTCTCCGTTTTTATTTTTCTAATTGTCTTAAGAAATCAATTTCTTTTTTTAGATTTTTATGACGTTTACCTAAAAGAAGTAAATAACCAAAAACAACCAACCAAATTGCTGAGTATGCTCCCCAAAGATATTCCATTGTATTCCCCTCCTATTTCTCTAATTCTTCTCTTAATTGTTCTTTGTATTGATTGACTTTAATTTTCATACTTTCAAAAGATACTCCCCTGTTTAGGAGATACGTATAAAGAAGAATTAATGCTCCCATTGAGACAAACATGGTAAATAGCATCGTATCTTCAATGCCTCCGCCTTTTTGGGTGACACCATTACCAAAAACGATTGGATGCAGCTTTGTTTGCCACCAGCGAATCGCAAAGAAAACAATTGGGACATCTGCAAACCCAATGATACCAAAAACGGCACAAAGTCTTGCTTTTTTATCCCATACTCCGTCCATTTGCCTAATCATGATATAGGCCATGTAAATAAACCAGAGGATCAGTGTAGTCGTTAAGCGTGGCTCCCAAACCCACCATGTATTCCAGGCGGATTTTGCCCAAATTGGCCCTGTAAGAAGAACTAATGTTGTAAAAACAAGTCCGATTTCTGCTGAAACATAAGCATATGTGTCAAAGATTCTTTTTCTTTTCTCAAGGTATAAAATACTGTATACAAAAGTTACAAAAAAGGCGATAAATGCTGTAGTTGCAGACCCTACATGGAAATAAAAGATTTTTTGTACAGGTCCCATTGTTTTTTCAATTGGTGCAAACATAAAAATTAAATAAATGGCAACTAAAATGGAAACCATAGTACATCCTAATAAAATTTTAGGAATAATTGAATCTTTTGTTTCTGCCGATTCGGACAGTTGAAGAGCTACTTTCTCCCGTTCGAGATTCATACTCATTCTTTATACCTCCAGTACATAATCAATTAAGATAAAGCAAAGCACAAAGAAAATTACATCATAGGCAGACACTAATTGGATCCATGCTAGTGCACTTGCTAAATTTTCAATATTGGTTAACATAATTCTCGTTGCTTGGACAACACCAATTAAAATTGGGCTTGTAATCGGAAAAAGCAATAATGGAAGGAGCATTTCACTGCTTTTCGAATTTGCAGCTAGGGATGCCAAAAATGTCCCTATACTGATAAACCCGAAACTTCCAATAAACATGACTAAAATAAAATATGGAATACTACCTAGAATTTTAAAGTCAAATAAAAGAAATAGAAACGGTATTGCCACGATTTCAACAATGAGTATCATCGAAAAGTTCGCAATAAACTTCCCTAAATAGATGCTTTGCGCATCCATTGGAGCAATCAATAGCCCCTGCATCGTATCATTACGCTGCTCTGACAAAAACGAACGGTTAAGTCCCAAAATTCCTGAAAAACAAATGATCACCCATATGACTCCAGGAATAACGGCCTTAGTTGTATTGTTTGCTGGATCAAAGGCAAAACTGAAAACCAATATCGTCAATCCGGCAAAAATAATCATCGTTGCTAATACTTGCTTCGTTTTTAATTCTGAATATAGATCTTTTTTCGCAAGCAGAAAGGCTGTTTTAAGTAATGTCATGATACCCCCTCCACTTGAAGCTGATATTTTTCTGAAACAAAATTCAGCGCATTTTCCTCGAGTTTAAAATCATCCACAATTTTACCATTTTTAATAATGATGACCCGGTCACATATTTCAGCGGCTTGTTTAAAATCATGCGTTACCATAAGGGTCGTGGTTCCTTTCGCCTTCATAGAGAGGATCACATTATTTAAAATGGATATAGCTCCTTGATCTAAGCCTGTATGTGGTTCATCTAAAAGCAGTAATTCTGGGTTATGAACAATTGCCCTAGCAATTGCAATTCGCTGAATCATTCCCCGAGAAAAATTTTTCACCGGTTCATTTAAGAAGAAGGAAAGTCCGACTTCTTTTACTAACTCAACAGCTCTTTCTTCTGCTTTTTTAATACCATATAAATTCCCATAAAACACGATATTTTCTAAAGGCGAGTAGTGATCATATAGCAAGCTGGAATGGGGTAAATAGCCAAATAATTTTTTTATTTCAAGATGATTCTTTTTCAAATCCAGGCCATTAATCTTCACCAAGCCCGATGTTGGCTTAATTAAAGTTGCTAGCACCTTAAGAAGTGTGCTTTTACCAGCCCCGTTTGGGCCAAGGATTGCTACGGTTTCCCCTTTTTTTATGGAGAGGTCAATGCCACGTAAGATTAATTTATTATCTGCTTGCTTTGTTAGTTTTTTAATTTCAATCATATGTTTGTCCCTCCCACGCCAACTACTACTCCACAAATTCGCGTAAGTTTAATTTAACTTGAACTAAATGCTCTTTGTAGGCATCAAGCTTTTTGTGGTAATCTTTCTCGGAAATTTCACCATTTCCATGGGACTCTTCCAACTCTAAAATTTTATCCAAAATGGCTTTTTGTTTAGACATTAAAAGTTTAAATGCCTTTTCTTCCTTGTCATTGCTAACTCTTGACTCTTCAAGCTTTGCTTTCCTCCTAAAGTGAGCATAGGAGGTGATTCCAGCAAGGATTATAGCAAGGATAACAATCAAAAAGATATGTGGATTAAAACTTTTTAATGCAGATTGCTCCCACATTCTGATATGCCCAGGATTGTGGAAATCTGGTGCAGTTCTTGTCACTGAACTAGTTGCTAAAGAGTTGTCACTACTTGATTGTGAATTTGTATTTGCTGCAGCAGGTTGTTTATCTTTGTTATAAGTCATCGTAAAAGGCACATTTACTTTTATTCCCTCAACACTATATGCCCAGTAATTTTTATTATCGATGTTATAGAGTTCTTCGTTTGAAGATTGCACATCACTAAACTGCACTGAACCCATGCCCTCTGGAACAAGAACTTGCATGATTTGGACTGGATAATCGTTAATAATCGATATTTCTTTTCCTTTTGGAATTTGATAACTATACTGCAGTCCCACACTCTTATTTGCAGGGATCGGATCAGTAGTAATAAACCCTTTATCTGTTGGCTTAAAACCTATTTTGCTATTGAGAAATTTAAGGTTAATTGCCCCCTCCGGCAGTGATACCTTTAAAACCCCTTCACCATTTCCGTCACCTTTGAATTCTTCACTTGCTGAATTTGCATAATCTGCCATGACAGAGACATTTGTTGAACCATCCTCAGCCGGGCTGAGAACAAGATAATTCATCCCAACAGAGATATTAGAATTCTCAGCTGCGAGCCCATTAATTGGAATGAGAATCAGTAACGTAAGGAAGAGTACTGTGATTTTCTTAATCACTTTTATTCCCCCTTTTTCTTATTGTAATTTTTTATCGTTGCTTCAATTTCACGTTCAACTTCTGCTAATAAATCCTTATCAACTTTGTTATCAATCTGGTATTCTTCTTCTTTCATAATTTCAGCAATCTGTGATTCATATTGTTTCTTTAAGTTTTTGTAATCAACATGGGAGATTTTATCCATCTTATACTCAAATTCTATTTCATTTAACGTGGTAAATAACGCTTCCTTCGTTTGTGATAAATCCTGTCCCGCCGGAGTAAAGTTCAAAAATGCATCCCATTTAAAAAGTGGAGAGAGGATCAGGAAAAGACAGCCTAATGCCAGAATTAATGTAAAAGCTAATGAAATTATTGAAATATCCTGCATTTTAGTTCACATCCTAAAGATACTTTTTACGTTCTTCGTCAATCATGGAAGAAAGAATTTCACTTTCCACTTCATTCTTTTCACCATCATTTTCAATATTAGGTTCAACTGTTCCTTTTTTCTTTACCCATTTACGAATAACAAAGAACAAGGCACCTGCTGCCCCAAAAAGAACAACAAAAGGAAGAACCCAAGCTGTTAAACTAAATCCACTTTTCTCAGGGGCTGTCAAAATTTCTTCTCCGTAAATATTTATATAATATTTACGGATCTTATCTTTGTCCCACCCTTTATTCATCATGCCTACCAAGTCTTTTTTAAATTGCGTTGTAAGTTGGCATGTATTAGGATCACATTCATAATGATCCTGACCACAGCCACATGTACATGCAAACTGGGAGGCTACTGCTTTAAATTCAGCAGATTTATAGTCAATTTTTTTGGCCGCATCTACACGTATAAATGATCCTAGAAAGATAAACAAGAGAACTAGAAGGCTAATATATGCTTTGATTTTCATCTCAAGCCACCTCTTTACGTGCTCCGGTGTATCTTGGAGTGATATTTTGATATTTTCCATTCCAAATGGCAAACATCGCACCAATTACAATCATGAAAGATCCAACCCATAACCAATTCATCATCGGATTTACTTTGACAAGGAAAGTTGCCTTTCCATCATCTTCCCATGCACTTAAAACAATGTATAAATCTTCTTTCATGGATGAAACGATTGAAACCTCTGATGAAGGCTGAGCATCTGGATTAGGATAAAATACTTTTTGAGGTTCAAATGAACCTAATCTTTTCCCATTTTTAAATACAGTTACATCTGCATAAACGATATCATTATTACCTTCTTTTTTCTGATCAAGGCGATCATAATTAATTCGATAATCTTTAATTTCGATAGATTTTCCAAGATCAACCGTTTTCATCGCTTGTAAATCATAGTTTTGTGAACCGATAATTCCCATTGTAATAAAAGCAATTCCTAAATGTACAAGGTATCCACCATAGCGGCGGCGATTTTTAATCATCAAACGATAAAGGGCAATAAGAGGATTTTCCCCAGTCATCTTTTTTCTAGCTTTAACCCCTCGATAAAACTCTAAATAGTGTGTTACTAATAGGAGAATGATTACTCCGTAGCCAATCACTGCCCAAGCCTTTTGTATGCCCAGAACAACCATTAAAACCATACCGACCACAGCAAGTACGGCAGGGATTACAAAGTTTTTACGTAAATTTTTTATACTTGATTTTTGCCATGCAAGCATTGGGCAAACAGCCATCACAAACATCATACTTAATAGAATAGGAGATTCCACAGTATTAAAGAAAGGTATACCTACTGTTACTTTTGTACCGCGAACGGCTTCTGAGACTAATGGGAAAATCGTTCCCCAAAAAACAGCAAAAGCAGCACCGACTAATAAAAGGTTGTTAATTAAAAATGAGCTTTCTTTTGAAATAAATGATTGGAATTGACCTGCACTTCTTTTTAATAAGTTATATCGACTCATTAAGACGTATAAAGAACCGATAACCGCTATTCCCATGAAGACTAGGAAATAAAGACCTAAGCTTGAATTTGCAAAAGCATGTACAGAAGTTAAAACACCACTTCGGACTAAGAATGTTCCGAAAAGCGTCAAAGCATATGAAATAATGATAAGGCTGATATTCCACACTTTGAGCATGTTTTTACGTTCCTGAATCATCACGGAATGTAAGAATGCAGTTGCTGTTAACCAAGGCATAAATGAGGCATTTTCTACAGGATCCCATGCCCAGTAACCACCCCAGCCAAGCTCCACATATGCCCATTGTCCGCCAAAAATATTTCCTAAGCTTAAGAATAACCAAGCGATAATAGTCCAACGTCTTGTCATTTTAATCCAGAAATCATCAACATTTTTCATGATTAATGCAGATATTGCGAAGGCAAATGGTACTGCAAGCCCAACATAACCAAGATATAAAGTTACTGGATGAATAATCATTCCTGGATTTTGCAACATTGGGTTTAAACCTCTTCCATCTGCTGGAACTTGATCTATTAAAGTAAATGGTTTTGCTACAAAACCTAGGACAAATAAGAAGAATACTGCATTAGCTAGTAATATAGACATAATGTAGGGAACCATTGGGTTCCCTTTCATTTTTCTTGAGTACATAATCATGACCATGTAAAGTGTCAAAAAGAACAACCATAATAATAATGACCCCGCATTACCTGCCCAAAGTGCAGTCAGCTTATAAATAATTGGCAGGTCCGTACTCGTGTAATCAACAACATATTGATATTGAAAATCTGAAGTACCTAAAAGGTATAATAATGAAAGCATTGCCAGTGATGCACAAATAAATACGGCATTGATTCCACCTTTACCACTATTAATATAT
>DATFAH010000170.1:0-4929 GCA_035254805.1 Caryophanales bacterium
TATCGATATACCACGGTTCTATGATATGAAAGAGGCTATTAATTTCTTGGATTTCTACTATCATTTCGAATCACCTACTGGTTCTAATATTTTAATAACCAGTATGGACAGGATAAAATCATTTTAAACAGCGAAGAAGCTAAGAAATCTTACCTTTTCCTACTTGTTTCGATAAAATTTAAACCCTTAAAGATAAAAATTAGGCTGCCCAAAAGGCAGCCTAAATAAATTAATAGAATGTATAAATTATTCCTCAATTTTACTGTGGTTATAGCCATTATTTGTGGCATAAACATCGAACCACTGGTACTCTGGGGTTTTAAACCAATCATATTTAGATAAATAAACAATATGTCTTAATTTACCTTCTTCATCCACTAAAGAACGAAAAATTTTAAAATTTCCTTTTCCAAATGTCTTTTCAATATATGATTTAATCTCTTCTGTTCCAATACTTTTTTCATATTCTTTATCCTCTTTATGTAATTCCATCGATTCTCTAATGATGACGACAAAACATAAAATTAGAAGAATAAAAAGCAAAAATTGTACCAAAATGACCGCCTCCAAACTTCAATTTTAGATTCAAATGTTAAAAAATAAGACTTCAAAACTTAATAAAATGAATGTAATTCCACAAGGAAATTATCACACTAGGAACCTTGTGCCGATACTCTGACCATCAACCCCTTTTTCATCTCTCCAATATGATTGTACCTCGTATATGAAAAAGAGGTGTTACAAATATTTGAACATTAATCAACAATAATACCAGTCTTATCATTAAAAACTAAAATTTATGGGATTATTGTAATTATTCAAAATAATTACGCTTAAATAATGGAATATAAAGGAATATTCTGTTATGATAATTTTAGAAACAGTTAATTTTTTCTGCTTTTCTTCATTCTTGATCTAGTGCTGTAAATGAATCTTCTGATTTTAAAAGGTGGTGAAGATATGCATTTGGATGGAAACATGATGGAGCATATTTATTTGTATTTATTGGTAGGTGGAGTTATTTTATTAATCATTGTTATCTTATTAGGTGACATTATGGATGCAATAACTGGCCATATGGATGTTTTACCGTTTGGACCTAGTGAACTTGTCATGTTTGCGAGTTTCCTAGGTGGGATTGGGTTAATTTTTCAAAAATTAATCAGATATATAGGTTTACCTTCTATTGGTATTTTAATTGTTTCAGTCATTGTATCTATTATCTTAACTTTTCTTGTTTCTTATTTTTTCTTACGGCCTTTAAAACATATGGAGAGCTCCTCTGCTGTTGATTTAGAGGATATGGTAGGCAGAAAAGGAATCATTACGTTGCAAATTAGAGAAGGTGCAGATGCTTTAGGTGAAGTAAAAGTGGAGCATGATTTAGGGTACATATTTAGAACAGCGATTAGCAGAGATCAGAAGGCACTGCCGCTGAACGCTGAAGTTGTTGTCTGGGAAGTAAAGGATAATCGCTTTGTTGTGTTTCAGAGAAATGACGATGATATTTTAAAATTTTAATAGGAAGAAGTGAGGGGATTAAATGACACAAACAATTGGTATTGGCGGAGCGTTAATCGTAGTCGTACTCGGAGTGATCTTTTATGCAATCAGCCGTTATAAGGTAGTTGGCCGAGATACGGCAATGGTTATTACTGGTAGTGCATTAGGCAGCAAAAATGTTGAAACAGACGAACTTGGAAAGAAAATTAAAGTTGTAGTCGGCGGCGGTGCAGTCGTATTTCCGATCATTCATCGAATGGGAATATTAAGCTTGCAGCCATCTAACTTAAATGTAGAAGCAAAAGGAATTGTGACAAAAGAGGATGTACCAATCAATGTTGTGGCTGTAGCTACTATAAAATTTTACAGTGATACGAAAAATTTAATTAATGCTGCTGAGAATTATTTAGGTGTTCCAGTTGAGCACAAGGAGCGGCAAATTCGGGAAATATTAGAAGGGCATTTAAAAGCGATTATTGCCACGTTAACGGTAGAAAGTGCGAACAAAGATCGAAACCTTTTCAGTGAATCCGTGAAAAAAACAAGTGAATCTGATCTACAAAAATTAGGGATTGAAATTGTAACATTTAATATTACTCATGTTTCCGATGATCATGACTATATCAATTCTTTAGCGAAAAAACGTACAAGTGAAGTCAAAATGGCGGCAGATATCGCGGTAGCTGAATCGGAAAAAGTAACGAGGATTCAAGTTGCGCAGGCCAACAAAGAGGCGACTGCTGCAGAATTTGAACGGGCCAGTGAAGTGGCGCTTGCGAAAAAAGATAATGAATTAAAATTAGCAGAGTATAAAATTGCTGAGGATACCGCAAAAGCGAATGCAGAAATTGCTTTTAGCTTACAAACCACCCAAAGAAAGCAAGAATTAAAGCAACAAGAGATTCAAATTGATATTGTTGAACGGGAAAAGAAAATTGAATTGGAAGAAAAAGAGATCCAACGTAAGGAAAAGGAATATACCGCAAATGTGGTAAAGCTAGCAGATGCTGAATATTACAAAAAAGTAAAAGAATCCGAAGCAGAAAAAATTCGAATCGAAAATCAATCTGCTGCCTTAAAAACACAGGAAATTAATAAAGCGGAGGCTGAAGCTAGAAAGGTAGAATTAGAAGGGTTAGCCCGTGCGAAAGCGATTGCTGCTGAAGGAGAAGCTGTAGCAACCGCAACAAAATTAAAATTATTGGCCGAAGCAGAAGGTAAAGAAAAATTAGCCGAAGCCATGGCGAAGTATGGTAATGCAGCTGTTTTAGAAATGATTGTTAAGATGATGCCTGAATATGCAAAAGCGGTTGCAGAACCGATTGGCAATATAGATAAAGTTACCGTAATTGATTCAGGTAATGGCGGAGGAGTTAGTTCCATTAGTGGGAATGTGACCACCTTGATGGCAGGATTGCAAGAATCATTAAAAGAAACAACTGGGCTAGATATGAAAGAGATTATCGAAAATTACTCTGGTAAATCGAATTTAAAGGGTGAACTTGGTGCAATTGCTCAAGGTGTGAATAAAGATGGCAATGTAACAAAAAAAGTGAAGTAATTTCATAAAATATTAGATCTGCTAGAATCCTTGGTGAAAAGATTCCTTATTTTTTTATATTTAAAAAAATCCCTTTTGTTTACAGTTTAGTGTTAACTGTGTAACAAAAGGGATCTTATCAAGATTTGATTAAGTTCTTGTTTAAACAAATCACCCAGTGAAAATTACTTGGATGGAGTATTATTTATATTTATGAACTTTTTCCTTCTTTATTTGAAGATTTTTGATAACCATTAGCCCAGAATTCAGCATTCTTAATTCCTAATTTAGTGGAATTAAATTCTGGTTCCATGATACCTGCTTTTTTCTGTTCTTCATAGTCTTTAAGAGCAATAAGTGCTGGTTTGAATAAGAAGAAAATAGCGAGTAAGTTCAACCAAACCATGATTCCAAGTCCTATATCACCCATTGCCCAAGCTGTAGTAGCTGTTTTAACTGATCCGTAGAAAACAGCCCCTAAAAGGACAATTTTTAAGATAAACATGGACATTTTTCTGTTCTTGCCTCTTACTAAATAAGCTAAATTGGTTTCCGCGATATAGTAATAGGCAAAAATAGTAGTGAAGGCAAAGAAGAATAGGGCAATTGCGACAAATCCTGATCCAAAACCTGGAATGAATGTATCGATAGCATGTTGAGTATAACCAGGACCTGGGTCTACACCTTTAAGATTTTCCACCAAGAATTTGCCTGAGCCATCTATTACGTTATATGCATTTGTAAATAAAATCATCATAGCAGTTGATGTAACAACTAAGAATACATCGAGATAAATTGAAAACGCTTGCACAAGACCTTGTTTTACAGGGTGAGAAACTTCAGCAGCAGCAGCTGGGTGAGCACCAGTACCTTGACCAGCTTCGTTCGCATAAAGTCCACGCTTAACGCCCCACATAATCGTTGAACCTATAATACCACCGAATACTTGCTCTTGACCGAAAGCACTTTTAAAAATAAGTCCGAATACATCTGGAATTTTTTCAATGTTAACTGCAACAATAATAAGGGCAAGAAGTAAATATGCGCCAGCCATAAATGGTACAACAAATTCTGCAACTCTTGCAATACGCTTAACACCACCAAAGATGATGGCAGCCATTAGTAAAACAACAATTCCACCAGTAACTGCTGTAGGAACACCAAAAGCATTTTTTACGCCTTCTGCGATAGCGTTAGTTTGAATGCCTGGCATTAAGATCGCCATAGCTAGAAGTGTAGCAACAGCGAAAACAACTGCAAACCATTTCCATCCTAGGCCCTTTTCGATATAGAATGCTGGACCTCCTCGATACTCACCATCTTGTTTTTCTTTATAGATTTGAGCGAGCGTGGATTCAGTATAAGCTGAAGCAGCACCGATAAACGTGATGACCCACATCCAAAATACGGAACCTGGTCCACCAAAGGCAATGCCTGTTGCTGTTCCGGCAACGTTACCGACACCAATTCTTCCTGATAATGACATGGCTAGTGCTTGGAATGAAGAAACACCGGCATCAGAGCTTTCACCTTTTACTAACAAACGAACCATTTCTTTAATATGACGAATCTGCAAAAATCTTGTACGGAAACTGAAATATAGTCCTACTGCAGCAATAAAGATAATGAGCGGCGGGCTCCATAAATAACCCGAAATACTATTTACCAATTTGTCTACCAAGAAAAATCCCCCTTTTGTTTAAATATACAAACTTGCTAGCTCACTATGTTGATTTAAAACAAGAACTTATTTAAATTATAAATTTAGTGCAATAATATTTCAATAAAATTTTTAGTAAATTTCATTAATTCCGATTTTATATACTTTTTAATATTCATCTAATATTCAGTTAATAACAGTATTAATGTAATTTAAACCCTTTATA
>DATFAH010000171.1:0-4569 GCA_035254805.1 Caryophanales bacterium
TTTTCGAGTTAAAATCATACACAAAATTTCTGAAACTGTGTATAATAGCAATATAAAGTTGCGCAAGGGCAAAAAACATTCTCGAGCGAACAAAGCTTGCAACCACGAAAAATCATATCAGAGAAAGGATGGTATCAATGAGCCCCATTCATTCCATCGTTGTAAAAAATGCTCGCACTGCGGAAATAAAAACGGTAAATGCTGCACGAGATGCCATTAATGGTAAGGTAAAAGGTTTCCGTGCCCTTTTGCCATTTCTCGGACCTGCATTCATTGCTTCCATTGCCTATATTGATCCTGGAAATTTCGCTACAAATATTCAAACTGGAGCCCTCTTCGGTTATAAAATGTTATGGGTAATCGTATTAGCAAACCTTATGGCAATGCTTCTCCAAAACATGTCAGCAAAACTTGGAATTGCAACAGGAAAAAGTCTTCCAGAAATGTGTCGGGATAACATGCCAAAATGGCTAACAGTCATTATGTGGATTGTATCTGAATTCGCAGCAATGGCAACTGATCTTGCTGAATTTTTAGGGGCAACTCTTGCCTTAAATTTACTATTCGGCATTCCAATGCTTTACGCTGCAATATTAACAGGGATTGTAACTTATTTGATATTAATGCTGGAAAAATTCGGCTTTCGACCTCTTGAAAAATTTATTGCTGCTTTTGCCGTCTTAATTGGATTATGTTATTTAGTGGAGACAGTTCTTTCAAAGCCAAATTTTTCACAAATTGCTTATCATAGTGTAGTCCCTTGGCTTGGTAATAATGAAAGTATCATGCTTGCAGTTGGGGTGATTGGTGCTACTGTCATGCCACACGCCATCTACTTACATTCAAGCCTTACTCAAAGACGAATTGTTCCGCAAAATGATAGTGAAAAATTAAAGATTCAAAGGTTCAGTACAAAGGAAATTCTCATTGCCATGACACTTGCTGGATTTGTTAATTTGTCGATGATGTATATGGCTGCATCTGTATTTAATTCATCTGGTAACAGCCAAATAGCCGATCTGCAATCTGCTTACCATACGTTAACACCGCTTCTCGGTTCTGCCGCGGCGAGTGTCTTTCTTATATCACTCCTTGCTTCCGGTATTTCCAGCTCAGTAGTTGGAACCATGGCAGGGCAAGTAATTATGCAAGGGTTTGTTGGATTTACCATTCCATTATGGTTTCGCCGACTGATAACAATGGTGCCAACGATAGTAATAGTTGCAATTGGTGTTGATCCAACACTAACCCTGATTATTAGTCAGGTAATCTTAAGTATTGTACTTCCATTTCCAATTATCGCCTTGATTTATTTCACACAAAAGAAAGATTTGATGGGTGTCCTTACAAATAAAAGGGCTACCACATACCTTGCAACGATCTTTGCTATTTTAATAGTAGGGTTAAATATGTGGCTAATCTATCAAACATTTATGAGTTAAAGCACCAGGTCTGGTGCTTTAATTTTTTTGTAAAAATATTAACCTACAATTCTTGTTTTCTTCCGTAAATTCACCTTTTAGTTGGTAAAATAATAGTAAAGTTTGTTCCTTCTCCCACCTTACTTTGAATTTCCAATTTTCCATTATGGGTTTCGATAATCTTTTTACACATCATGATTCCAAGTCCATGCCCTCCTTCTTTTTGTGTAAAGAAAGGCTCACCCAATTTAGCTAAAACTTCTTCTGGCATCCCAGTTCCTTCATCGATAAATTGAATAACGACTATTTCTGACTCTAACCGAGCTTTTATGTATAGTATTCCACCGGATTGCATTGCATCAAATGCATTTTTCAATATGTTGATGAAAACTTGCTTTAATTGATTACCTCCACAATGAAGTGGCATTATATCCCGATTGGTACTAAGAAGGATTTGAACATTTTTTAAAAGTGCCTGTGGTTGAAGTAATTTTACTACTTGTTCTAATAAAATTACGACATTTTCTTCTTTATTAATCGGAGCATGAGGTCTTGCCACTGACATAAATTCATCTGTAATCATTTCGATCCGATCTACTTCAGCCAGCATTAAATCAATAAATGATTTTTTGTGATCATCCAAATCTGAACTCATTAATTGCAAAAAACCTTTTAACGTTGTTAATGGATTCCTGACTTCATGGGCAATTCCTGCTGCTAATTCCCCCAAAATCCCCAATTTCTCTGCATCATTCATCATCGATTCCATTTTCGTGATAATATTTTTTTGCTCCTGTGAAATTCTGTCCCATTCCTGTCTCGAATGAAGATAGTTTTCCTTTTCGAGTTTATTCCTGCCATATAAATATACGATAATAAAGATAGCAGAAATCCATATGCTGAATTCTACATATTGCTCAAAAACATAATGGTATGCAGCAAGAATGATAAATATTAATATGGCAATTACAGCCACTTTTTTTTCAAATGGATAGACTTTTTTCAATATTAACACCAAATTTCTCTAATTTGATCCCTAAAATGCAATATATGACAAATGTTGGATAATATAATTATACCTTTACACTCGATTAAATTTATTATGTTTTTTGACATTTTCGTGTAATTTAGATGTAATATTTAGCAGAAATTAATCGTATTTAAAAAAAAGGCCCAATGAGTTTTCAAAACTCGTTGGGTATATCATGGTAAATGAACAGTTTTTAGGTGATATTGTTTCCAAAAAATTGATTCTCCTGTTGCGTTGATTAAATGGATAATATTGTTGTTTATCTCTTTTAATAAACCTACTTTGCAAGGATCATCGCCTAAATCAAATACTACCAGTTTTCCTTTATATTTTTGCAATTGTTCATCAAAGCTTCTGGCGAGAGGGATCATTGATGGTACCACGGGTAAGCTCTCATTACTTAATGTATAGGGAGTAAGTTGTGAGCTATATGGTGTAAACCATTTTAGATGCTGCATCGATATGAGTACTGTCTTATATACAGGAGAATAAAATGCAATGTAATCATTTGTAACGCTGGTTATATAACCATGAATAGACCTATTTCCAGTGACAAAAATTTCAAGAAAACGACCTTTGGCATTATTTAATATTTTTCGATAGGACAAGCTAGAATCTATGCTTTTTTGAATAGGTGTTTCCTCTGGAACATCTGACGTAATTTCAGGTTCTAAATTTAATTTAATATTATGCATATGCATGATTGGGATATATAGGAATTGTTGCCCATTATAAATGACCAAAATATCTAGTCCAATATCAACTAGAATGCCAGTAAAATATGTTTTACCTGTTATTTCAACAAGGACTTCTTTATCCAATAAATTTTTTATTTCATTCATAATTTCACCCTTTTAGAATTACTTAATTTTATTTACCCATGTTGAAAACAAATTAGATGAGATTTTCATTTTTTATACCTATATTTAAAAAAAGTGCACGGGTTTGCACCCCAATGCACCAGTAATCTATAATATTTTTAGGGACAGCCACCATTTCTTAATGCTTTTTCCAAATATAATCTATTGTCTTAACAACTGTTTCTCGATTTGAACTACTGCTTGTTTTTCGTCTTCTGCTTGATTTACGGGAGGATTTTTTACCAGTTGAACGTCTATTTCTTGAGGTTGATGAGCTTTCTTCATTAGAACTTGAACTTTCTTCATGTGAGCTTTCTTCTGATTGTTCAGACGATTTTTCGTTATTTTCGCTGTTTTCATTTTGATTATTATTTTGATTTTGCTTTAAATGGCCTTTAGAACCTCCACTAATACTTTGAATATGGAAAGGATGTATTCTCATCACTTCCTGATTGTTAACAAGAGTATAATGTCCTCCTGCATTTTCTACCAGAACACCTTCCATGGCTTCAGGTCCACCACGGTTAATAGATACCCACTGGTGTGAGAAATGTTTGAAAACATCTTGAAAGTTGTCTGCGCAAACCCATTCCGGTATTTGCACCTCATTTTCATCATTACCTTCTTCATCATCTTGATTATTCTGATTATATTTACTTACACTTTTCACATGATGAATATTGGTATAAACGATACCATCATCTTCAGTAAACATGACAAGGAAGTCTCCAGACAGACCTACAAGTTTACCATATTTAGATTCTGGTCCTCCTTGGTTTATTTGAATTGTTTCTCCTGTTAATTGTTCGATCAGTTCATAATAATCTTCAGCCTCAAAATATTCAATTTCTTCTTGCTCCTCAAAAACCTGTGATGAGTTAGTTTTTGAATCCTCACTAATGCTTTTTACATGTTGTACCTGATAATATACAACTGTGTTTTGATTGTTATTTTGGTCATTATTATTATTTTTATTGTTGTTTTTATTTTTATCATTGTTATTATTGTTGTTATTGTTGTTTTGGGCATACAATGTAATATAATCTGGCTTTACATCAAGGAGTCTCCCCGTTTTTGATTCTGGTCCACCCCTATAAATAGTCACTGTTTTTCCTTTTAAAGCCATAAGGAATGAATGATATGACTGTTCCATTTTTATCCTCCTACTCTCGTTTTCCATTTAATGGTGGTCTATAATGCAATTATACGTATCATGTCGGGACACGGAACCTGTTTAAATGCCTATTTGTATAAAATT
>DATFAH010000172.1:0-5042 GCA_035254805.1 Caryophanales bacterium
GCAGATCTTATTAGTGAAGTTCTACAATGCCCCATTACGATCGAAGATGCAAATCATCGCCTGCTTGCCTATAGCACACATGATGAAAGGACAGATCCTGCCCGGATTTCTACTATTATAGGACGAAAAGTACCTGAGAAAGTGATTAACCAATTATGGAAAGAAGGAACCATACCTGCACTTCTGAAAACTGACCAACCAATTCGCGTCAAGAACATGAATGACATCGGTTTAGGTCACCGTGTAGCTATTTCGATTTGGAAGCAAGAAGAAATTCTGGGGTTCATTTGGGCATTAGAAATAGAAAAAACATTAAGTGAAGAAGAGTTAGGGCTATTAAAGAAAGCAGCTGACTCCGCTAAAAATAAACTTTTGCAGCTTCAAACAAGAAGAAATCGGAAAGAAGAAAGGTTTCAGGAATTCTTTTGGAAACTATTAACCGGACATATGAACATAAAGGAAGAAATTATGGAGCACTTCCATTCTTTACAAATTACTCCTCCCCCAACATACGCTGTTCTTGTTTTTCAATTTCAAACCAATATCACTAGCAAAGAAGAACAACAAATATCATATCTTTTAAAAACAAGCCACCGTTTAAAAATTTTGCTCTATACGATTGATTGCAACCACCTAATTTTATTAGTATCTCCAACAGACATTCATAATCCATTTAATGAACTTGAGCAATTCATTAATATATTTATTGGGAAAATGAATGATCGATATGGAATTAGCCAAATCAATTCTGTCTTCAGCAGTATATACGATGACTATTTAAAAATTGGTAAGGCCTATCAAGAAACTTTAGCTGTTCTATCAATTAAAAAGAAGTTTCCTGCTGAAACAAAGAATATTCACAACTACCAAAAGTTAGGTGTTTTTCAATTGATTGATTTTCTTTTAGAAAAAAGAAAAGGAGAAGCATATATTAACCATTCATTAAGAGATCTTCATGATTATGATGAACGGCACAACAGTAACCTCGTAGAAACACTTGAAGTTTTTCTAAATAATGATAACAGCATCAATGATGCAGCAAAGGAATTAAATATCCATGCCAATACTTTGAATTATCGTTTAAAACGCATTTCAGAAATTGGAGATATCAATTTTAAAGATCCGAGTCAAAAAATGATTCTTTTCCTTGATTTAAAGCTTGAAAAATATCAAAGTATTTAAGACTTTGTGGAAAACACCAAAAATATATAATTTTTTTCTCTTTTCCATACAATGAAATATTCAAAAAACAGTTCTATACTGAAAAAGTAGTTTGAAATTTCAAAGGACGATGAGGAGGAAATTATATATGTTTATTGGTGTACCTAAGGAAATTAAAAATAATGAAAACCGTGTAGCTCTTACACCTGCTGGAGTTGTTTCATTCCTAAATGCTGGTCATAATGTATTAGTTGAAAACAACGCTGGTATTGGAAGTGGTTTCTCTAACGAAGATTACGCAAATGCTGGTGCTCAAATTATTGAAAGCGCTTCAGATGTTTGGGCAAAATCCGAAATGATCATGAAGGTTAAAGAACCTCTTGAAAGCGAATATGAATATTTCCGTCCAGGTTTAATCCTATTCACATACTTACACCTTGCTGCTGAACCTGCGTTGGCACAAGCTCTTAAAGATAAAGACGTTATTGCAATCGCTTATGAAACTGTTGAAGTAAACCGTACTCTTCCACTTCTTACTCCAATGAGTGAAGTTGCTGGTAGAATGGCAACTCAAATCGGTGCTCAATTCCTTCAAAAATTCAATGGTGGACAAGGAATCCTTCTTGCAGGTGTTCCTGGGGTTAACCGTGGTAAAGTTACGATCATCGGCGGCGGTATTGTTGGAACAAACGCAGCTAAAATGGCAATTGGTTTAGGTGCAGATGTAACAATTCTTGACTTAAGCCCAGATCGTCTACGTCAATTAGATGATATTTTTGGAAATTCTATCAAAACTTTAATGTCAAATCCATTTAACATTGCTGATGCAGTTAAAGAAGCTGACCTTCTGGTTGGTGCCGTATTAATCCCTGGTGCAAAAGCTCCTAAACTAGTTTCTGAAGAAATGGTTAAATCAATGAAACCTGGTTCTGTAATCGTTGACGTTGCGATCGACCAAGGTGGCATCGTTGCAACAAGTGACCATGTAACAACACATGACAACCCAACATTTGAAAAGCATGGCGTTGTACACTACTCAGTAGCTAACATGCCTGGTGCTGTTCCAAGAACTTCAACTCTAGCATTAACAAACAGCACACTTCCATATGCATTACAACTTGCTAATAAAGGCGTATTAAAAGCTGTTAGCGAAAACGCTGCATTAAAACTTGGTGTAAACGTTGCAAATGGCGAAGTTACTTACGAAGCAGTAGCAAAAGACCTTGGCTACAACTACGTAACTGTTGAAGAAGCATTAGCAAAATAAGCTTTCTTAAAGAATATTTATCCCCTCAAGATTTTTTCTTGGGGGGATTTTTATAAAGGGGTTAGTTTTTCATGAAACCAATTAGTTATCGTGATACATGGGCAGAAATTTCGTTAGATGACATAAAGTCTAATTTTCTCCAATTTAGACAACATGTAAAACAGCCCACTAAAATAATGGCAGTAGTTAAAGCAGATGGGTATGGCCATGGGGCTGTTGAAATTGCAAAGACAACTAATCAAATGGGTGCAGATTATTTAGCCGTTGCCCTATTAGATGAAGCAATCACACTAAGAGAAGCTGGCATTACTGATCCTATTCTTGTACTAGGGTATACCCCTTCTCGGTCTCTAAAAGAAGCAATTAATCAAAATATCACTTTGACTGTATTCGACCATGAAATTTTGGACGAAATTATTTTACAGTCATCCATTTTACAGAAGAAAGCCCCCATCCACTTAAAAGTTGATACTGGCATGTCAAGAATTGGCGTAATCACCAATGAGGACGCCCTTTTATTAGCTACAAAGGCTGTTGCTGCAGAATATGTTCATCTAGAAGGAATATTTACTCATTTTTCAAATGCAGACAGTGAAGATTCCAGTTACACTGAGGGGCAATATGAAAAATTCCAATCGGTGCTAGCCTTTTTAGAAGAAAATCATATTCATATCCCTTTAAGACATTGCTGTAATAGTGCAGCAACGATGAAATTTCCAAAAATGCATTTAGATATGGTTCGAGTTGGGGTTGCCCTTTATGGTTTATATCCTGATTCTACATTAAAAAAGCTGCCATTTCAGCTAAAACAAGCAATGAGCTTCAAATCAAGAATTGCTGCTATAAAAAAAGTAGCCCCGTCAACTCCAATTAGTTATGGCTGTACATGGAAGCCATCTAATGAATCAATGATTGCTACATTACCTCTTGGTTATGCTGACGGACTTTCTCGTCTATTGTCAAGCAGAGGCAAAGTATTGGTTCATGGTCAAAAAGCAAACATTGCAGGTCGTGTATGTATGGATCAATCCATGATTGACATTACTGACATCACTGGATGCACAGTAGGTGATGAAGTAGTGATTTTCGGTGAAAACCACTCCTCCTTCCAATCTGTTGATGAAATTGCTGAGCTTATGGGAACCATTAATTATGAGGTAGTATGTTTAATTGGGAAAAGGGTTCCAAGGGTGTATGTAAATACTAGTAATCTATTTGAACTTGTAGGAAGTTCTTCATCCAATTCTGTACGAAATTAATCAAAAAGAAAGGACGCCGTATTTGGCGTCCTTTCTTTTATTTCGTTTTTGATTCTAATTCCTTCAAAGCATCTGTAAGCTGATCATTTAAAGTGTTTAATGCCTCTTTATCAAGTGTTTCTGCAACAGATCCAGCAATAGTTGGATCTAAATACTTTTCAATTTTTTCATAAAGATCTTTGTTGTCTTTTTTTACATCATCTTCAAAAGATGACCATTGATCTTCTAATTTCGGACCAACTTCTTTAACCTGCTCTTGATCATCAGCCGAAATGGCTTTTGATAATTGATCAGTTGTTTCTAGCATTTTATTGACACCATCTGAAACTTTATTATTCTTTGAACTACAGCCCGCCAATGCAAATACACTGACAAGAACTAAAGCCAAAATCACTGTTGTTAATTTTTTCATATCTTTTTACCTCTCTTTATCTTAATTAATTTTTGCAATTGTAAATTTTTTACTCAAATGCTTTTTCGTTAATATAATCGTAGTTGCCCCTATCAACAAGATTGCTTGAGGAATGGTACTTTCCCATGATGGATAAAGGGCGAAAAATTCATTGCTTGGCATGTTCGCAATATTCGTAGTTGGAATGAGTCCTGCCAACTGAAGGCTGTGAATTCCCATTCCCGTAAATTTAAAACATAAGTAAAAAACAATCAGACTTGAAACCATAAAGAATGGGCGCAGCGGTAGTTTTAAGCCGACATAGATCATCAAGAATGCAATGATTCCAAGCAGTCCCGCCCCAAGCAGGAATCCAAATAATAAGGATCGCATTTCAATAGAGTTTGCCATACCAATATAAAATAATACGGTTTCAGTTCCTTCACGAAAGACCGCTAAAAATGAAAGACTTCCTAGTGTAACAAGTTTGCCTGTCGATAATGCCGCTTGGCTTTTTTCTCGAATATACCGATTCCAATCAGCAATATTTGATTGACTATGGAGCCAGTAACTCATATACAATAGCATCGCTGCTGCAAAGATTCCTGTCCATCCTGCAATTAATGCATTATTATTTCCAAATGCTCCTGATGAAATAACAAATTTGACAATGACTGCAAGAATAATACTTACCGCCAACCCTGTAAGTACACCTGAAAAGATCCACTTCTTACCCTTTGCGGCTCCAGATTTATTTACAAAAGATAAAAGTGCGACAACGACGAGCAATGCCTCTAAACCTTCTCTTAGCAAAATCATCGCAGCATCCCAATATGTGTATTGTGATTTACTTGCTAAAGGAGTTAAATAATCAATCATATTATTAATAAGTGCAGATGCCTTCTCGTACTTTGGTGGATTTTCAGCTATCATTGCCTGTATCGTTACTAAATCTCGTTCAGAA
>DATFAH010000173.1:0-9279 GCA_035254805.1 Caryophanales bacterium
CGCTCAGAAGCGACTTTATTAATATAACATTTTCAGTTGTTAGTGTCAACAACTTTTTTATTTCATCGTCTTTGTTTCCTGACGACTTCTCCTATATTACAGGATGAAATCATATCCGTCAACTGTTATTTTGAAATAATTTTAAAAAGGGATGGAGCAACCTCCATCCCTTTTTCTATTAAGCTAGTAGTTGATATGTCAAATTACCTTTCATTCGATTATATTGTTCCACTACCCCTTTAAATAAAGTAGAGGATGGGTCAAGTTTTGTATATTCCTCAACCGCTGCTTCAAGTCCTTGTTCCTCAATCGTTGATTGGACTTGTACTGCTTCTGGGTCACTTGGATAGTCAAACAATAAGGCAGCGGCAATTCCTTTCATTAAAAAGACAGGGGCGTCTCCAACTACCTCCATATATTGCACAGCTGGGCTGACAAGGCGGTCATTCGGGCCAAGCTTACGAATCGGTGAACGGCCCACTCTTGTTACTTCGTCGGTAATAAAGGCATTAGAGAAACGACTGATAATTTTTTGAATGTACTTTTGATGTGCGTCTGGATTAAAACCGTATTTCCCCACTAAAAAGGCTCCACTTTCTTGAAGAGCACCTTCTACCATTCTACTAATCTGCTTATTTTCCATCGCATCGTTAATTGTTTGAATTTCAAAATAGGATCCTAAATAAGCAGCTAGGGCATGTCCTGTATTAACCGTAAACAATTTCCTCTCAATGTACGGCACTAAATCCTGCACAAATGTGATTCCATCTATAGAAGGTTTTTCCCCAACCAATTTTGTTTCATCCACTACCCATTCATAAAATGGCTCCACTTTTACCATTAGTTTATCTTCATTGATCTGATTGGGGACAATTCGGTCTACTGCAGCATTAGGGAAACCAAACCTTTGATCAAATACCGCCTTTTCCTCATCGGTTATTTTTTCATACACCTTTTCTTTCAATAAAGTACTGCCGCCAATCATATTTTCACAGGCAATGATATTCAGAGGTTTATCTGTAAGCTCCACGCGTTTGCGTAAGCCATCTGCTACTAAACTAGCGATAAACGGAATAATTGTTGGGCCGATTGCCGTCGTGATAAAATCTGCTTCAACAATGGCATTAATTACCTTATCAGGGCTAATCGCACTATTGATAGCTCGAACATTCTTAATCAGCACTTCCTCTTTTGAAGCATCAGCCAAAACAACGCGATATTGTTTCTTCTCATTGATTAAATTGACCATTTCTTCATTTACATCGACAAAACAGGTTTCAAAACCAGAGTGAAATAATAAATTACCAATAAACCCTCGGCCAATATTTCCTGCTCCAAAGTGTACGGCTAGCAAGTTAGTTCACCCCTTCAAAGATGGATAAAATTTCTTCAGCTGTTTTTGCGTTCACTAACTTCTCAATGTTCTCTTCCTCGGAGCAGACAATGGCAATGCTTGATAGAATATCGAGATGTTCATTATTTTTTCCAGCGATTCCGATTAAAAGCTTTACAATATTACCAGCGCCAAAATCCACGCCCCGCGGAACTTGAATAAAGGAAATACCGGATTCTTTTACTAATTCCTTTGAATCTTCTGTTCCATGCGGAATTGCAACAAAGTTACCCATGTAAGTAGAAGTTAAATCTTCTCTTTCTAACATTTTTTCAATATAGCTTGCATCTACATAACCTTTTTCGACAAGGACGCTGCCTGTTAAGATAATCGCATCTTCTTTCGTTGCAACTGTTTCATTTAAACGGATATTTTCTTTTGTTAAAATGGACATATTTAAACTCTCCTTAATTCATGTAGTTTTTCATGGAAAAATTGATCAAATTTTGCAGTGAGAAAAGCTAAAATTTGATCTTCATCATTGGATTGGAAGAGAGAGATACTTTCTTCACTTTCGATTAATAATGTGCTGAGAAAACTTAGTACTTCTAATGTGGCTTTAGTTGCTCTCTCTTTAGATAGCAGCAAAACTAAATTCTTCATTTCAATTTCAGATTGATCCATTCCAGCTATTTCAAGTGGATTCTGCAGCACAGAAATCGTAAAGGAAGGTTCCAAAACAGTTTTTGATCTGGTATGGAATAGAGCCATTGAGGTGTTCGGAATGCCAATCCCTCCAAGCTTTTCTCTTTCCATCAAGGCATGGACAACTTCCTCGATATTGCTGATTCTTTGTTTCACAAACAATTCCTGACAGGACTGAAATAAGACTTCTTCTTTCGAAATCATTTGATTCACTTCTTTTATATGGAAGCCTTCTAGGATCGATTTGATGGTGTAGGCATATTCTTTAATCATGTCCATTTCCTCAACGAACTGATCCCGGCTTTTCTGTCTTCCGGTATTTTCAAACTGAAAATCGAGCTTTTTTTTCAGGCCATTCACTTTAAAATGTTCACTGATAAAGGAACGGATTTTCTCTATTTCATCCTTTGTTAAAATAGGACTAACGATAATATAATCATCATGAAAATCAGGGATAGGGATGGTGGAAAGAATTAATTGATAATCCTTTTTTTCCATCTTTTTAAATTCCATCACTGATACATTTCGTACTTGTTTCATTTCCGGAAATTCTTTTTCCAGCCTTGTCGCAAGCATTTTTGACGTTCCAATTCCGCTCGAGCAAATCACCAATGTTTTAATTTTTCCCATTTCTTTAAACCTAAGAATGGCTGCCCCAAAATGCATAACTAAATAACCAACTTCTTCATCTGGCACATGAAACTCCGGAAACACTTGTTCACAGCCTTGTTTAACAATCGTGAATAGGTCGCTATAGTCTTTCTTGACTTTCTCTAGCAACGGGTTGCTGATCCCCATCTTTTGATTTAGGCGGTATAATGCCGGCTTTAAATGTAAAACCATTCCTTCATATAATGAACGGTTATCAGAAAGGTCTTTCCCTATTCGATTCCCAACAAATTCAATCAGACTTTTTGCTTTAAAAGCCACTTTAGAACTGGAGGCTTCGATTAAATACTCATTGTCATGGCGCAATTTTGCACCCTTAAGATGCATCGTGATATAACCAATCTCAGCTTCTGGCATTTGAATTTGAAAAACTTGTTCCAATTGTTCCACAATCTTTTTGGCAAACTTGTATTCCTTTGTTGACTGCTGATTTTCTAGGTAAGATTGATCAATCGTGATGGCTTCCCCTTTTTGAATTCGTTCCACGGCTAGAGCTAAGTGAACGACCAAACCGATATAGGCACTATCTGCCATTGAGTAGGGTAGATCCTGGCTGATCGATTCGATTACCTTTTCCACGACAAGCAGTTTTTTCTTTTCAACAAGCCCTAGGAGTCTTTTTGAGATTGTATTGATTTGTTGATTCGAACGCTTTTGAATACTTTCTCTCGCAAGCGATAAGATTTCCGATTCACCTAAATACTCGGTAATCATGTTGCTCATTGCTCGTCTTTTGGCCCCTTCAGACCCTTCTATTTCAACTCCATACCCTCTTCGTCGAACAAGAGATAATCCAAATATTTGCAAACGCTCTTTTAATTTTGTTAAGTCATTACTGACTGTTGCGATGGTTACATTTAGATCATTCGCCAAGCCAAGGAGCTTGACAGGTCCATTTGACTCCAGCAATTCACACAAAATAATCGTTTGTCTTTCATCAGGGGTATACTCGGTTTGAAAGAGATTAAATAAAAAGAGTTCAAGCTCATGGATCTTACTTTTCTCTCCAGTAACTTGGATGCCGACACCTGATTTTTTTTCTAATGTAAGTTGGTATTCTTCAAGAATATCTTCCACATTCTTCAAATCCCGATGAATCGTCCTGCCGCTTACCCCAATTTGTTCTGCAAGGTCCTTTACGGTAAGCTCATTTGATTCTGTAAGCAATATTTCAAGAATCTGTCTTTCTCTTGCAGAAATATACATAGATCTCACTCCATAAGATTTGTCGTCCAATCTTATCATGTTGACAATATTAAAAATTCATACCAACAATTTAATACTAAGTCGAAAGAAATCCCTCAACAACAAGAGGAAAATCCAAATTCGGCAAAGCGATTGTTGACATTTTTTAATAACCTAAAGGTGTAAACGGAAAAAATGCACCGGATATTGGCAACATAAAAAGCCCAGCAATCTGCCAGGCTTATTTGGTTCATTAAATCGTCTTAAGACTATTGACTAATTCGTCATATCTTGGACTATTTAGGAAGTTTTCAACTGAAATATGTGTGGCATTTGGAAGTTTAGCTTTGGCACGGTCGGATAAGTTCTTATGGGTAACTACCACGTCCGCATCATTTGGAAGATTGTTAATGGCCGTGTTAATAACGGTTACATCGACTTCCGCTTTTTTCATTTTATTTCTTAAAATGGACGCCCCCATTGCACTTGAACCCATCCCTGCATCACAAGCAAATACAATTTTGTTTACTCTCTCTGCCGTAACAGCCGTTTCATTCGTTAATACAGAAGCCACGCTGCTTTTCTTTCCTTTCATTTTTTCCATTTTCGCTGTTGCTGAACTTAAGTCTTCTTCTTCTACCTTGCTTGTTTTTAAGATCAAGGCAGAGACAGCAAATGATACAGCCGTAGCAACTAAGACACCTGCAAGAGTTCCAACAAATCCACCTTTTGGTGTCATGGCAAGAAGGGCAAAAATACTTCCTGGTGATGGAGCTGCAACTAAGCCAGCATGGAATAAATTAAATGTGAATACACCACTTACACCACCAGCCATAGCTGCTAAAATTAACGCTGGTTTCATTAAAATATATGGGAAGTAAATTTCATGAATCCCGCCTAGGAAATGGATAATCGCTGCACCTGGTGCTGTTTGTTTTGCTGTTCCTTTACCAAATAGCATGAATGCTAGTAAAATACCCAATCCTGGTCCAGGGTTTGTTTCGAGCATGAAAAGAATGGATTTTCCTGAATGTGCAGCCTGCTCAACCCCTAATGGGCTCAAGATTCCGTGGTTGATCGCGTTATTCAAGAATAGAATTTTTGCTGGTTCAATGAAAAGGTTTGCTAACGGTAATGCATGATGATCGATGATAAATTGAACCCCAGAAGCTAAAACCTTACTTAAAGCTTCCACAACTGGCCCTACACCTTTAAACGCAACTAATGTTAAAAGACCGCCAATAATACCCGCTGAGAAGTTATTTACAAGCATCTCAAAACCGGATTTAATTTTTCCATGAACTGCTTTATCAAATTGCTTAATGAGGTAGCCTCCGATCGGTCCCATGATCATTGCACCTAAGAACATCGGTATATCTGTTCCAACAATGACGCCCATCGTTGCTGTGGCACCAACTACACCACCGTGGTGATCATGTACCATTTTACCCCCGGTATAACCGATTAATAATGGCAATAAATACGTAATCATTGGTCCAACTAGCTTTGCCAAGCTTTCATTCGGAAGCCAGCCTGTTGGAATAAATAACGCGGTGATCAGACCCCACGCAATAAAGGCACCGATATTTGGCAATACCATCCCACTCAAGAAACTACCAAATTTTTGAATTTTCACTTTGGCATCTGTTTTATTATTAACCGATTGGTTCATTCTCCTGTTTCCCCTTTCGAAATATGGTTAAACTTCTTAACTAAATAGTAAAGCGTTTGCATACGGGTATCAATTTATACAAAAATGCATTTTGGCACATTGATTGTTGCCATTTTTAAAATTCAGACGAATCCGGTTATCATTTAGGGTCGTAGCTTATACGCTGAGGTAATTAATCTTAGTTTTTTTCATAAAATAACGACTATTCATTCCCATGTCTCCAAAATATGTGTGGTTTCGGCATGATTAAGTGCTATTCGTTACCCTGATTGCAAAAATTACAGGGCTTCGGGCACGAATATGCTCTTTTCGTTCCATTTATACAAAAGAGGATGCCCCACGCCTGGAGCATCCCTTGTAAAATGTTAATATTTATTAATTAAATAAACCGGAACCCAGCCACGCACACTGTTGATCAGCCAGATTTGCGTTGCTTTAGCCAGATCTTTCTTTGTCAAAATGCGTTCTTTTATTTTTCCTTCAGCTAAAAGCGCCTCCCGCATTGTTCCAGGCAAAAGTCCGCATTCAACTGGTGGCGTGTAGAGTTGACTGCCAATTTCCATGACCAAGTTTCCAATTGTAAATTCGGTTAGTTCCCCTGCCTCATTCCATAGGAGGACATCAAATTCATCTGGATGCCTTGCGCGTTGCTCCTCATACATTTTCCGATAGGTCGTTTTATGATAGAGAAAACGGTTTTGGTTTGAAATTGGCTTGTCAGCAAGACAAATAGGAAGAGAGTCATTAAAGGTTGCAAGCGGACTTCCATCTAGCGAAATAACTCCATCCTTCCTTACAACAAGCCGGACCTTCTCCACCCCATCAATACGACTTTTCGCATATTGAGCCAGCTTAGCTTGAATTTCCACATCAGAAAAATCAAAACCAAAATAATCCGCCGACCTTTGCAGGCGCTGTAAATGCCGATCAAGCAATCCATACTTACCATTCTCCAGCCGTAAGCTTTCCAATAGGTCAAACTCAGGGATGGTTGCTGTTAAAAGCATTGCCTTTGTCAAAGCCTCTTCGTATTCATCCTCAATTTCAGAATCCCAAGTGATGCCGCCGCCAACGCTGTATTCCATCTTACCTGTTTCAGCATCAATAATCGTCGTCCGAATCGGTACATTAAAAATTGCTTCTTGATCAGGGGTGATATAGCCGATTGCGCCGCAATAGACCTCCCTTGGTGAATCTTCTAAGGAAGAGATGATCTTCATTGTGCTAATTTTCGGTGCTCCTGTAATCGAACCGCATGGAAAAAGAGCAGAGAATACATCCACTAATGTCGTTTCTGGATTCGTTTTCGCCGTAATCGTTGACGTCATTTGCAAAACGGTCGGGTATTTTTCAATCTCAAACAGCTTTGGAACTTTGACAGACCCCGGGATCGCTGTAGCTCCAAGATCATTCCTCAGCAAGTCTACAATCATGACGTTTTCTGCCCGGTTTTTTTCTGAATGATAAAGCCACTGGGCATTTGCCTCATCTTCCTCATACCAACGTCCCCGTTTGCAAGTTCCCTTCATCGGCCGGGTAGTGATTTCCCCGTCCTTCCAATGGAAAAATAATTCTGGCGAAGCAGAGAGAATCCGATATTTTCCCGTATTCAAGTAGGCACTGTAATTAGAGGACTGTGCTTTTGAAAGCTGACGGTAAAAGGAAAAATCATCCCCTTCAAAATCAGATCTGAGCCGGATGGTATAGTTGACTTGATATGTATCCCCATTTTCAATGGCTGATTTAATATCCGTTATAGCTGAGTGATATTGTTGAACTGTCGTATCTGGAAGCCAATCCCCTACCTTAAAGGTTTGCCCTCCAGATAACTCTGGGGACGAACTTGGATTTTTAAAAATCCCAAACCATAAAAGGGGCATTTTTGAATCGCCATGCACAATAAAAGCAGAATCAAAAGCAGGAGCCGCCTCATAGGAAACATATCCAGCTGCATAATAGCCGGAGCGTGCTGCCCTTTGCACTTTTTCAAGACCTGCTTTAACATCTTCTAATGTATAGGCTTCAATGATTTCAATTGGATTTTCGAATAACAATGGCTGATCAGCAAATTCAAAAAATAGCTTTTGATTAAACATGATGTTAATCCTTCCTACTGTTAAAGAAATTAGCGATGATCTTCATTCCTTGTTCCGTTAAAATGGCCTCGGGATGAAATTGAACACCCTCAACAGGGAATTGCTTATGGCGAAGGGCCATCACTTCGCCATCATTTGTAAAAGCGGAAACTTCTAGTTCATCCGGCAATGTTTCTTTATTCACAATCAATGAATGATATCGGGTTACCTGGATCGGAGAATCAATTTCCCGAAACACACCCTTTTGATCATGATGAACCTCTGAAATTTTCCCGTGCATCGGTTGAACTGCCTTCTCAACCGTTCCCCCAAATACTTGTGCAATCGTTTGATGTCCGAGACAGACCCCTAAAATCGGAATCGTTTGATAAAAATTTTCCACTACCTTTATACAAACACCCGCCTCCGTTGGATTCCCGGATCCCGGTGAAAGCAAAATGGAATCAGGCTTTAACTTTTCAATTTGTTCAATGGTAATTTGATCATTTCTTTTGATGACGACCTCTTCATTCGTCACTTGGCGGATATATTGGATTAAATTATGGGTAAACGAATCATAGTTGTCGATGACGAGAATCAAAATAAGAAACCCCTTTCATTTTGAACCAATATTATTATCATAAACAAAAAAAAGAAGTTGCTCAACTCAAGACAACTCCAAAGCAAATTTTAGCCTCTTAGAGTTCACCTCGGAAGGCTTTATTAAGTATGGTTTGCTTCAATGTGAGAAGCTCCTTTTCCGCTTCCAGTACGAATTGATTTTCATTTTCTAAATGACTCAATAATTGATCTATTTTTTCAATAATCCGTAATTGTACTTTTAATGGTGGGATGGCGATCGTGAATTGTTTGTTTAATATTAACGAATTGCTAGTAACAAACGATTTTGGAACGGTTACGTTGATCGTTCCGCATGTTGCCCCTCAGCAGGTCATTAAAACTCTCGTGTCTTCTTGGGTATATTGAGTGTAAGATCCAATTACTCCATTTGCCCCATAGACCGGGTACCCAGTCGGGGTCAGATTGGCCACAGGAAAACATTTTCCATATTCGATATCAAATACTTCAGTGGACTTTACCAAATTCCAATTCTCAGGTATTTCATATGGACATTTTTCTTTAGGAAGTAATTCTAATTCTGTTTTTGGATTTTCCATCATTTTTCATCCCCGGATGCCTTTAATTCTGCTATTACCTCATTTAATAATGAAATGACTCCTTCGAGCATTTCCACTGCATCTTCTGTTAAATCAACTGGATCTGGAAGATTTTCATAAATGGACAGAGATTCATCAGCAATGAGTCCGATATCAAGGCTGTCCCCTTTCTTTGAAATCTCCTCCCGGGTAAAAGCATTCCAACGTTAATCTACCACTATTGTTCGATCCTCTGCATGGTATGCTTCCATAAATTTAGCAAAATGTTCTTCCGTTAACGGATTGCTTTTCCCGAAGGAAGGCATGTATTAGAAAATGTGAAACATAAAACTGAAAAGCCAGAGAAAAAATGGGCACTATTAACACAGGGATGGAAAACAATTCATGTGACACCAGTTTTAAAAGTGATGGCACGAATGGAACTTTTTGAAACTGTTGCAGCCTCTGTTTGGATAGCAGCCA
>DATFAH010000174.1:0-3291 GCA_035254805.1 Caryophanales bacterium
TTTTGATTTAAAACTTGATACCAATACTGTTTTTGGAGTTGTTTCAATGGTATCAGCTTATGTTATTGGACAAGGATATGTTGACGGAAAAAAGGCACATGTATTTGTCAATATTAATTTGAGCCAGAGTGATCACTTCAAAAGTGAGCCACTTACCCTTGAGTAATTTCCATATTTGGGGGAGAATTAGGAGTTTTTGGGGTTTTGCCCCGAGGGGCAAAACCCCAAAAACTCCTCGCGCGCCCAGGCTACTGGTCGCTCACTTCCCGATTTTTTAAACTTTGTCTAAAACGGTATGATTCTCCATTTAGTAGAAAAATGTGCGCTCGATGGGTAAGCCGATCAAGGAGCGCTGCGGTCATTTTTTCATCCCCGAAGATGGATGTCCATTCGGTAAATTCTAGATTTGTCGTTATCATGACACTTGCCCGTTCATATCGACTTGCGAAGAATTGGAATAAAAGTTCAGATCCGATTTTTGTGAACGGCACATAACCGAGCTCATCGATTGCGATCATATCGAATTTGAGCCACTTTTTCTCTAATATAGCCAGTTTGTGTTCTTCATGTGCCATTAGTAGTTCTTCTACTAGCTCAGATGCTGTAATAAATTTCACTTTATACCCATTTTTAACCATTTCAATACCGAGACCCGTCATAAGATGCGACTTCCCCGTCCCACTGTTCCCTAAAAATATTACATTTTCCTTTTTATCAACAAAATCCCCTTTGGATAAAGTTAAAAACCGATTCCTGTTTAAACTTGGCATTAAACTAAAATCATAGCTTTCCAGAGTCTTATGAATAGGAAAGGAAGCCTGTTTTAGTCTTCTTTGCTTTTGATTTTCTTCTCTGGAATTTGCCTCTGCCTCCAATAAAGCTAGAAGATATTCTTCATAGCTTAGATTACGTTCTTCGGCTTCTCTTGCGAGAGAACGATAGTTAGAAGCGATAGTTGGAATCCTTAATTGTTTGGTGAGATGATCTAAAAGCAGTTCAGTCGTCATTTCTTATTACCTCCTGTTAATTGGCCATACTTTTCGATATTAGATTTTTCTACTTTGTAATCTAGAAGATTGACAGGTGTTTTGTCTAAAGGAAGATCCGCTATGCTTATGTGTTGATTTGTAAGCTTTTGAATGATTTCATGTACAGTCTCATAACGGAAAACTTGTATTTTCTCGGCTTCCAATAGGGCGTTTGTCAAACTTTCCATTCCAATATCTCGATGGAGGAGGAGAAGTCGAATGAACTTCTGATCACCAACAGCCCCTTCCTGTTCGCGCATTTTCAAATGAAATCGTCGGAACACATCTGGTATATCAGAGGACTGAAAAGCATGTGCATCACGGATAGCACGTGGTTTCCTTAGTAACGCCTCCAAATAATGGTCCAACATGGTAATCATTTGATTACGTTCATAGGAACGTGGGTGTTCAGCGATTACATGGTTTTGAGCCACTACGATCACTCGATCGACAAAAATTTTTGCCCAAACAGCTTGACCAACAAAGCTGCAAGGCACAGAATAACGATTTGTATCAACGGAAATAAGTGATGTTTTATTGACCTTACACGATACAAGTTTACAAGCTTCAAAACGATTAGCTGGGAGTGGATGAAGGTATTCCTTTTCCTTCTGCCACATTTCATAAACCGTCTCCGGTTTATGAGGGACGTGTGTATTCTCTGCTTCTTTCAGGCAAAAGTCTAAGAGAAAGTCATTTAGCTCGTCCATTGTTTGGACCTCTGGATAGGGAACTAAAGCATTCCTTCTAACATAACCAACGGTTCCCTCAATGCGCCCTTTTTCGTTACCTCTAGCTGGATTACAGAATTCAGCTTTAAAGACATAATGGGCTTGAAGCCCGATGAATGCTTCCTGTTCGAGTCGATCTCTTCCTTGCAAAATTTTTTGTACAGCAGATTTCAGATTATCTAGGAGTCCCTCAGTAGGAACCCCGCCTAAGAATTCAAACGCATGGACAAAGCCATCCAGGAAAGCTTCCTGTCTCTCATGAAGATAAGCTTTTATAAACCGCATACGGCTTGCGGAAAGCTGAAAACAGAAGAGGTAAATACGTTGTGTTCGACCCTGTAGAATAATATCCGCCTCTCCCCAGTCGAATTGGAATTGGTGGCCGAGTTGAAAGTCAAGTGGGATAAAGACTTCCTGAATTTGTTGTCTGCGTTTGGCTACGATTTTTCGAATATTAGAGGCAGAGCCCTTAAAATCATATTCATCTACTAATCTCTTATAAATCTTAATGGCAGTATGCTTTTGCTTTTTCCAATTATTTTTTTCATCCTCAAGCCACTGATCGATGATAGGAATGACCCTTTTGGTTTCTTCCGAGTATTCCTTTGTCCCATAAACTTTTTTTCTAAGAACAGTGGTCGGGGCAGTATTGGTATTAAGATATTTCTTTACAGTGTTACGTGAGATACCAAGCTTTTCCGCTATCTTTCGTTGCGAAAGTCCTTCTACCTCACTTGAAAATTTGATACGATGAAATTGAGCCATTTCGATCATCCTTTTCGTCCTCTCCATGAAGTAAGTTTCGTCACTTTCTATCATAAAGAGAGGTTTATAGAATTGGAAATTATGTGGCTCATTTTTTATGTGATCATTTCGCCATTTAGTGGCTCAAATCTAATTTATCAAAAACAGCACAAAAAGAGGAAATGAAAAATGGGGGGGAATAATAAATATTGGATTTTAACGAATATGTTTTCAACTGTACTATTAACTAGTATATTGTGACCCATAGCTTTCTCCTTTTTTAGAAGTCATGAGGCAACGTGTTTACCTTTTGTTTTGTCAACTTCTATATTAGGAGATTTTTTTGTATTGTCTAATAAAATAATGAATCATTTACAGAATGAAGGGAAATCCCCTTAAAAAAGAATCTTTTTGCAAGGCTAATGCCTTAAGAAGGGTTTATTTATTCAGTTTTTTGGTTTTCCTACTCGTTTTCAGCTTCTTGTTTATAAAGATAAGTCCAGCACTGGGTGGAAACGATGTAAATGGTAAAAAAATAATGTTAATTCACTGGGGTGCCTTTACCCTTGCTTATCATGTAGGACAGAACCGATAGACCGCGCATTAAAATCGTCAGAAAAATCAGGTGTAAATATGATTACACCCAAAATTGGTGAAACTATCCCATTAGATGGGGAGTTATAGTCATAGCTTGAGTTATGAAGCGGAACATTGCCTATACCCTCAGAATCGTCTCCATTTCCTAAAAATACGAAACAACCAGGAATTTTCTGTAAAAATGCGCCAAA
>DATFAH010000175.1:0-2158 GCA_035254805.1 Caryophanales bacterium
AGATCAGAGGTCATTGGGGTGTTATCCTCAGAAGTTTTTAAAATGTCTACATCAGAAGAAATGGCAGCCTACATAGCACATTTATCAGGTAAAGAACTTTCACATGTTACAAATAAAATACTTAATGAATGCCGAAAAGAATATGATCGTAATAAAAAAATTCCCCTGGAAGAATTCAAAGCATATGTCGTTCTCCAATCACAGGCTGAAAATATTTGGGAAGAAGCAAGGGCCAAATCAGATTTTGAACTGTTTAGTCCTTACCTCGAGAAATTAGTCGAATTCACAAAACGATTCATAAATTATTGGGGTTATGACAGGAATAAATACAATACTTTATTAGATATGTATGAACCAGGAATAACGGTTGAAATCCTTGATCAAGTGTTTGAGGCATTAAGGGAAAAAATCGTTCCATTAGTAAGACAAATTGATCATTCATTAAATAAACCGGAAACGGAGTTTTTATATAAATTTTTCTCAAAAGAGAACCAGCGGAAGTTTAGTTTAGATATTCTTGAACAAATGGGATACAACTTTGCTGCAGGTAGGTTGGATGAGACCGTTCATCCGTTTGCTACCGGATTGAATCCTGGTGATGTTCGTGTAACGACTAGATATGATGAGCTTGATTTCCGCACAGCCATATTTGGAACAATCCATGAAGGCGGCCATGCGTTATATGAACAAAATCTTTCTAAAGAGTTAATTGGCACTCCTTTATGTACTGGAACATCAATGGGTATCCATGAATCACAGTCATTGTTTTTTGAAAACCTCGTCGCTAGAAGCTTATCCTTTTGGAAACATAATTATGATAAGTTGAAGGAGTATGCTGGCAATCAGTTTAAAAATACGAGCCTTGATGCGTTTTACCGGGCTATAAATGAATCAAAACCATCTCTCATTCGAATTGAAGCAGATGAGCTAACCTATCCGCTTCATATCATCATCCGTTATGAAATCGAAAAAGGATTGTTTAATGATGAAATACAGGTGAAGGATCTGCCGGAAATCTGGAATGCAATGTATGAGAAATATTTAGGGATTTGCCCTGAAAATGATGCAAAAGGTGTTCTGCAGGATGTCCATTGGGCAGGCGGAAGTTTTGGTTATTTCCCTTCTTATGCATTAGGATATATGTACGCCGCACAATTTAGGCATAAAATGATGGAAGAAATGCCTGAATTCAACCGATATTTAGAGGAAGGAAATTTTAGCCCAATAAAGGAATGGTTAACCGAAAATATTCATCGTTTTGGAAAATGGAAAAAGCCACTTGAAATTTTATATGATGTGACAGGTGAAAAATTAAATGCTCAGTATTTAATAGATTATCTTTATGAAAAATACGGGGATATATACAAACTAAATGAATAAATTCATTTAACAAAGCAAATTGATTTATTAGGTGTGGTTGAAGTGAAAAAGTTAATACCTTTATTATTTATTGCGATGGGTGCCAGTCTTTGGGGATTAATTGCTATTTTTGTTCGAAACTTATCAGATGCTGGATTTACGCCAATGGAGATTGTCACCATTCGGGTAGTCACGGCAACTTTAATTTTATGTTTAGGTGGAGTCATTAAGTTTAAAAATCAAATGAAAATAAAACTGACTGATCTAAAACTGTTTATTGGGACAGGGATTTGCAGTATTGTGTTTTTCAATTGGTGTTATTTTACGACAATAAACCAAATGAATTTATCCATTGCTGTAATCTTATTATATACAGCTCCTGCATTTGTAACGATTCTCTCCTTCCTATTTTTAAAAGAAGGTTTGAACTGGATAAAAATAATTTCTGTAATCGGAACATTAATTGGCTGTATTTTCATTGCTGGATTCAATTTTAAAGAAACATCAATAGGTGCAATTGGGCTGTTAATCGGTTTAGGTGCAGGCTTTGGTTATTCGCTATATAGTATTTTTGGAAAAGTAGCTTTAAGAAGATATGAATCATTTACAGTTACTTTTTACACATTTTTAATTGCTAGTGTCACTTTGGTGCCAATTACTGGTTTATGGGATAAATGGTCATTACTTGTAAGGCCGGATATTCTTTTTTGGGGTGTTGGATTAGGATTAATACCGACTGTGATTGCCTATTTCTTATATACATGGGGTCTAAAGTCTACAGAAAGCAGTAAAGCCGCTA
>DATFAH010000176.1:0-2834 GCA_035254805.1 Caryophanales bacterium
AAAAATTTCTAATGTACTGTATTTGCTAGGAAATAAAATAACCCAAAGCAATAGAGTAGAAAGGAATCCCGGAACAGAAAAAATATTTAAATTTCGCATCTTAAATAATTCATATAATCCTACTGTTGCTAATAAATAGGCCAGTAATACAAATGGCAGTCCTCCAAAAAAAACAATCGGTAAAAAGACTGCCGCAGCAATGATTGCTGTAATAATTCTCTGTTTCATCTAAATTGTCAACACCTTTTTTCTTCTAATGGCGCCTATTCCAAGGGCTGCATGAATACATACATCATTTATGTGAAAGATGATTATGATCAATTTCATTGATTATACTCCACCGAATCTGCGCTGCCTGCTTTGGAAAACTTCAATAGCTTCTACTAGATGTTCTCCAAGAAAATCTGGCCAAAGAACATCTGTAAACCAAAATTCCGTATATGCTAGCTGCCATAACATAAAATTACTTAAGCGGATTTCTCCACTTGTCCGGATTAAAAGATCTGGATCGGCCATTTCAGAAGTCATTAAATAGGATGAAAAAAGCTTTTCATTAAGCATATTCTCATTTATTATACCACTATTACAATCCATTAAGACACGTTTAACCGCATCAATAATCTCTGCTCTACTGCCATAGTTCAATGCAAAGTTTAAGATGAGTCCGTCATTATCTTTTGTATCTTCAATCGCTTTTTCAATCGCCTTTAGTGTATGTAATGGAAGTTCTTCTTTATACCCCATCATTTGCACTTGGACATTTTCTTCTATTAATTCTGGTAAAAAGGTTCCTAAAAATTCTTCAGGAAGCTTCATTAAATAATCAACTTCATTTTTAGGTCTTTTCCAATTTTCAGTTGAGAATGCATATAAGGTTAGTGTCTTTATCCCTAGCTCATTAGCTAATTTTGTCGTTTTTTGGACAACCTTCATCCCCTCGTGATGACCGGCAATACGTGGTAATGCCCTCTTTTTCGCCCATCTGCCGTTTCCATCCATTATGATGGCTACATGTTCAGGAATTGAACATTTTTTTACTTGTTCTATTCTGTCTCGGAGTGTAGAAGGTTTGTTCTTCCACAACTTCATTTTATTTAACATGACTTTGCTCCTCCAAAATAAAGTGATCCATTTCCTCCGAAAATAGACAATTCCCTTGTAAATTTATATATGTATTGGATTTGTTTTTTTGTACACATGAGATTATCATACCAAAAAAATAAAAAGATATCTCTATTAAAAGCCTATGTAAATGAATTTGTAATCAGAATGATATTTTTTTAAAAATAAAATCTTTTCAAAATAGTGAAAAAACCCTCTAAAAAAGAGGGTCTTTAAATTAGAAGGTAGTTCAGTCTTCTGAACTTAGATTACTGTCTAGCTCCAGCGCCAAGCCCCTCGAGGTCGCTTCGATCCTTCCGGTGAAGTCAAAGAACGACTTCATCGGAAGGATCGAAGCGCTTGTCAGGGCTGATCACTAAGGAAAGCTTCTAAGAGAATAATCTTCGCAGGAACAAGCTCTGCTTGTTCCGATGTCGCTTCCGCTTTTCTTTACACTTCCATTATTTCTTTTTCTTTATCTTTTGTAATTTGGTCTATTTTATTAATATGGTCATCGGTGAGTTTCTGAACATCTTCAGAATAGCTGCGATGGGCATCTTCCGTAATTTCACCGTTCTTTTCAAGCTTTTTAAAATCATCGTTCGCATCTCGACGGATATTGCGAATGGCTATTTTCGCTTCTTCTGACTCTTTTTTAACAACCTTAACTAACTCTTTACGGCGTTCTTCTGTTAGTTGTGGGATCGCGATACGGATAATGGATCCGTCGTTAGTTGGATTTATTCCAAGGTCTGATTTCAGAATAGCTCTTTCAATTTCACCAAGAATTGATTTATCATATGGCTGGATAACGAGAAGTCTAGCCTCAGGAGTTGAAATACCAGCTAGTTGGTTTACTGGTGTTGGAGCACCATAATAATCCACTGTAATTCTGTCAAGTAGTGCGGCACTAGCCCTTCCTGCACGAATGCTAGCAAGCTCTCGTGTATAAGCTTGAATCGCTTTAGTCATCTTTTCCTTTGTAACAACAATTACTTGATTTGGCATTAGTTTTTCCCCCTAACAATCGTTCCGATTTCTTCACCTGTAATGACACGTTTAATATTTCCTTTTTCCATAATAGAGAAAACAATAAGCGGAATATCATTATCCATACATAATGAGGAAGCTGTTGCATCCATAACCGCCAATCCCTCTTTAATGACATCTAGATAGGATAGCTCTTTATATTTTGTTGCTTTTTTATCAATACGCGGATCTGCTGAATATACCCCATCAACATTATTTTTTGCCATTAAAATAACTTCAGCTTCAATCTCAGCAGCCCGAAGTGCAGCTGTTGTATCAGTTGAAAAATAAGGATTTCCTGTTCCAGCGGCAAAAATCACAACACGATTCTTTTCTAAATGTCTAATGGCACGACGTCTAATATACGGTTCAGCTACTTGGCGCATTTCAATGGAGGTTTGTACGCGCGTTCCAATTCCCAGCTGCTCTAAACTATCCTGTAAGGCCAATGAGTTCATAACAGTTGCAAGCATTCCCATATAGTCAGCAGTTGCCCGATCCATCCCCATTTCACTGCCGATTTTACCGCGCCAGATATTGCCGCCGCCAACAACTACAGCTACCTCTACTCCAAGCTCAGCAATTTCCTTCACTTGAACAGCAATCGATTTAATAATAGAAGGATTAATCCCAAAGCCTGAATCCCCTGCTAATGCTTCTCCACTCAATTTTAACACAACGCGTTTGTATTTCGGATTGCTCAT
>DATFAH010000177.1:0-2748 GCA_035254805.1 Caryophanales bacterium
GGTTGATATTAAGAGAACAAGAAAAGATATCAAAATGGTTAAAAAAAAGCGCAGAAGAAGAAGTTTGCTTATATTCATCCTAACAATTTTTATAGCCGGACTTGGTTATGCAGGATATGTTGGATACCATGCATATAAAGCGGTCGATAAATCCTATAAGAAAGTGAACGGACGCGAAGGAAAATCAGAAATGCGGGAAAAACCTGTTTATGTTTCCAGTGATCCTTTTTCCATCCTTTTACTAGGAATTGAGAATTATTCCAGTAAATATGATAAGGGAAGATCCGACACCATCATGGTGGCTACATTTAATCCAAAAGAACAAACAATGAAATTGTTAAGTATCCCTAGGGATACACTAGTAAGAATTCCTGGCTATAAAAAGGATAAAATAAATGCTGCCTATGCTTTTGGAGGTAAAGAGGAAACCATCAAAACAGTAGAGCAATTCTTAGATATTCCGATTGACTATTATGCAACGGTGAATTTCGATGGCTTTAAGAATATTGTTGACATTGTAGGTGGAGTAACCGTAGATGTTCCGTTTGATTTTAATGATATTAATAATAAATGGAAAAGATTCTATTTCCATGAAGGGCCTCAAAAATTAAATGGTGAAGCAGCTTTAGTTTATGCACGAATGAGAAAACAGGATCCCAGAGGTGATTTTGGCAGAAATGACAGACAACGCCAGATTGTTTCTGCTGTCATTGATGAATTATCAACACCTAAAACCCTTTTAAAGATGGATGATATTTCAGATGCCATTGGTAACAATGTTGAAACAAATATGAAAATCAGTGAGGCTTTAGCATTCAGACAGAAATATTCGGATTTTAATTCATCCAAGATTGAGCAGCTTCAAATAAAAGGGTATGACGATAATGGAAGAGTCTATTATTTTATACCAGACGAGGAAAAACTTGAAGAAATAAAAAATATTTTAAAAACTCATTTAGAAATTATTCCTGAACAAAATCAGACAACTGATGCCACAAACAGAACTGATTCTAACCAAAATGAACAACAATAATAGAAGAGGTAGAAACCAATTGGCTTCTACCTCTTTTTTTTATCGATAATTTCTAAAGATTTCTGGGATGGTTAGTAGAATAATATCAAGCATTAGACCGAGGATAAAACCAAAAATCCCTCTTTTCATTGGATTTATATAGGCTCCTGAGACTTTAATTGGCTCTGATAATTCATTCTTTTCAATGTCTTCTAAAGTTAATGTGAAGTTAACATTTTTCTCTTCCTTTGCTACACTCTCAAAATTCGTCTGAATATCCATTGTATTTTCTTTAGCCATTTTTAACGTATCATACTTCACTTGATATACTTTGTTACTTTCCTTTAAAAAACCATTCATAACAGCACTCAAAGTATCATTTGCTTCCTTTGGTGATGTTCCAATGTATTGTACTTGAACATAATTCGTGTCATTTGTTAGGACATTCAGATGGGTTTTGACATAATCCACATCATAATTTACTTGCCACTCCTTTAGTTTGTTAGTAGCAGTCAAAATTTTTGCAACATTTTTAGGATTTGTTAGCCTCTCATTTTGGAAAGTTCCAAGTGCAATTGTTGTTTGAGCCGTATAAGTTTGAGGGGTATTCTTTTCCTGGATATAAGCAACAATTCCCGTTAAAAATGGAAGAATGATTAAGATGATCATCCATTTTTTTGCTCTTTTCGTAATACTATTAACGATACTATTCATTTTGGTCCTCCTGAATGTACAATTTCTTTATAATGAAAATTGATATACGCGATTACAAATGCAATGAAAATCCAATTATAGTTTAAGGCAATAAAAGAATTCGGACTAATACTAGCCATAACAAATGAAACCATTCCACATATTAGCGCTTCACTAATTAGTGAATTACCCATATGGATTTGTTTCTTCCACAATCGCCAAAGTGAGATAAATAAGAAGAAGAACATCAAGATATAACCAGTAAAGATTAAAAATCCATATTGGGCAAATATTTCTGCCCACCAATTATGTGGATTATAATTATGAAAAGTATCGTATTTTTGGACATTTCTCATATAGTATTCGATATTACCTGGTCCAACCCCAAAACCAAATGTGTCTTCAATATAGACCTTTGCATTTTTCAGCAAATGGGATCTTATATCAACCGATGATTTTCCAACCTGTGGAACAATGAGGCTATCAATTTGCGTTTTAAGAAGTTCCCACACTTTTAATACTCTTGGTAACTGCCACAACGCAATAATAGGTGTTACCACAATTGCACACGAAGTAATCCATAATTTTTGTTTTTTGCTTAATAAAAAAACAAACCAAAAAACACAACCGAGGAAAACTCCAATATAGTTTGCACGTGATTCAGTTATCAGGATAAGAAAAATACAGCCAAAAAATCCAAATAATCCAACAAATTGATAGAAGATTTTCTTTCCATTTTTCATTAGTGATAGGAAAAAGAAAGCGGTTATACCGAGAAAACTTCCAAAATCATTTTCATTTACAAAAACAGAGGTTGGAATCCCTTTCTGATAGGCGTACGCATGAGTAATTCTTGAAATGGATAAATGGATTTGTAAAAAATGATTGATAAAACCAATCCCAATTAACAAGAGACCCATAACAATCCAAATCGTGAAAAATTCAAGATAATTTTCTTCTTTTTTGAATAAATAAGTGATAAAGAAAATTACCATGATTCCGGTAATAAGAGTTATTACTTCTTTAATGGCAGATGTTAAATC
>DATFAH010000178.1:0-2755 GCA_035254805.1 Caryophanales bacterium
GTTTTATAATAAAATTGATTATAGTATGATAAAAGAGTATACAGCTATGAAAGGATGATCAAGGTGTACCACAGAATATGGATGATACTAAACGTAATTCTCATTCTTGGTTCAATTATATATATATGGGTTTTTCGCCCACATGATAGTACCTTAATTGTATCAAGTCAGTTGTTAGCCCAAATGGCGATGGTCTTATTCCTAATCAATGTGAATATGTATTTTATTTTTCTTGTCATTCGAAAAACCTCAAATCGGAATGTGAAAATCCGTTTAGCAAAGTTTTCAAGACACTTTATGAAATGGCATATTAAAATTGCCGTAACTGCAACAATTATAATTATTGGACATGCAACAATTAATTTAATTAAAATTGGCCCAATCCTTGGATATACCCATATAAAAATGTTAACTGGGTATCTCGGAATCATTTTTCTTACAATTACCTTGTTTGCCGGATATTTGCGGCATAAAAAAGCTTCAGGATTCCGCAAGAAATTTCATCGAACGATCGCAATGATCTTTACGGCTATTTTTCTAATACATATGCTTATTCCTCTATAGATGAGCGAATTCTACATGAAAATTAAAACAACTATATAATCCAAACCGAGGAGGCAGCATATCATGACAAGCTTATATGTATCTAAAACATGTTCAGAATTAATTCCAGGAGATATCGTTTTGCATCCTGTGTTTCGATCGGATGGATTATTGTTTATAAAAAAGCATAAATGGCTTACTAATTCTGTTATTTCACATTTAAAAAAACAGTTTCCAGCGGATTATCCACTTCTTGTGGTTGAATCAATTGAAAAACTGAAAGAATTTATCGATCAAAAGTCTGACCAAAATCATTCCTTTCATACGGAAATTGAGAAAGTTATAGGATTGCATCAACAATATATCCATGTTCCATTGTCAAAACAATTATATATTGATAATAAAACTGCAGGACAAATTGGTGAGGACCATCCCGATCACCAACAAAAGATTAATTTTTTAGAAAATCTTGGACTAGAATCATATTTTCAAAATGGAGAACAGATCGAATCTATCATCGATTCACGAAGAATACTAGAAAGAGCAAAAAAAATTAATAAACAACTAAGTAAATTACTCAAAGATGATCATTCACTTCAAGGTTTATATAACAAAGTTAGCCAATTCCATGACGTTCTCCTACTTCATAGCATTAATAGTACGTATATTACCTTTATGATCGGATTGACGTTAGAGCTAAGTGATGAGGAAATGATCGATTTAACATTAGCATCCTTATTTTCTGAAATTGGTTTTACAAAATTAAGTAAAGAAGATTTTGCTTCATACTTGAATAACGGAAAATCAGAAATAAAAATAAAAGATCATTTAAAGAATTCGATTGAAATTCTCTCCTCTTCCGCATATTGCCGAAAAAAATCGGTTATTTATGGTGTCTATGATCATCATGAAAAATATGATGGAATAGGATCTCCTTTAGGCAAAAAAGGTAAAGAGATTCATCTGTTTGGTAGAATTATTTCCATCGCCCAAGCATATGACGAATTAGTTGGGGGTTATGTGAAGGAAACGAGTATTATGAGCTTTGAGGCGTTAAAGGAACTGTGGGATCAACGAGGTGTAAAATTTGATCCATCAATCATTCGTATTTTTATTGATAAAACTAATGTTTTAAAAGTCGGAGCAATAATCAAACTATCTAATATTCAAAAAGGAAAGATTATTGGCTTTAAGGATTATCTTTATAATCCAGTTGACCCAATTATTCGGTTAATAGACTGAGCAGGTACCATATATAGGTACCTGCTCTTGACGTTCTTATTATAGTTTTGATACATATTCCCGAACCATTTCAGGTGTAACCATTTTTCGGGTTGGCACGATCCCTTTTTGTGCAAGAGCATTAATCTGATTTGTTACATGGTTAATTTTATCGGTTGTAAACCCTTTTTCCTGCTTGCATAATGCAACAGCCTCTTCAATATAGGCCTCTCTTTTTTGATCAAGGACGATAAATTCATTAATCCTGTGGTTTTGCTTATTAACATGTTCTGAGATTGCTTTATGTACGCTCATGAATTCTACTCCTAATGCAGTTTAGATTTTGCTATTATCATAACAATTTACCGAAGGAAAGTTAAGTGTTTAAAGTCCTTCGCATTTTTATTTTAAATCGTTTTAATTTTCTTTGTTTTTTGAAAATAAAATATAAATTTGCACTGATTTAGAATATAATGTATATATGCGGTTTTAAATGAATGAATCTGAAGGGGGGAGAAATATGATTAGAATATCGGTAGCAGGTGTAGTAAGTTTTCTTCTGCTAATTTTTGAATCCCTTATTGTGATGCATATGAAAGGCTATCAAACGATCGAATATGGCGGGATTGCTCCTTTTATTAATGTCTGGGCCATGAATTTCTTCTTCGTCTATGCCATCCTCACACAGATCATCAACTGGTATGAAAACCGTGAAATGGTGGAAAAAGCAGAAAATGATCATTTTTATTAAAAATATCTTCTATATATATGAAAAAAAGCGCCTTTCATTTTGCAAAGGCGCTTTTAATATGACTTGTTAAGCATTTTGTTTTAAAGGCTCTTCTTGCTTTAAGACTGTTTTTTTGATGAATGGAATAACCCAGCGATCTAGACCAAATTTGATTAAAAAAATCCAGGAGATCCAACCTATTGGCAAATTCACCATAATTGAATAAAGACTGTATATTAATGGGTGGAATATGAAAACGCT
>DATFAH010000179.1:0-2257 GCA_035254805.1 Caryophanales bacterium
AACCTGTCGATTTTATTAAAATGATGCGGGACTCAAGTGAACTGCCAAAGACTTCACAACCCTCAACAGGAGCATTCCTTGAAGTTTATGATCGCCTTGGTAAAGATGGTTATGAAGTGGTGTCTATCCATATGACTGGGAAAATGAGTGGGACTTTTCAATCTGCTGAAAGTGCAGCTAAAATGTCCAAAACTAAAGTTACCGTTATTGATTCAGAATTTATTTCTAAAGCTTTGTCCTTTCAAGTAAAAGAGGCTGCCGAAATGGCTAAACAAGGTCGGAGTATGGCGGAAATTGTTCAGCGACTCGAAACGGTACGAAGCCATTCACATTTGTATGTGATGGTTGATACCCTTGAAAACCTTGTTAAAGGGGGAAGAATTGGCAAAGGCCGGGCATTTCTTGGTTCCTTATTAAATATTAAGCCAATCGCATCGCTTGAAGGTGCAGAATACCACCCAGTTGCTAAAGTCCGAAGCTATTCACAAGTCATAAAATATTTTGTCAATCAATTTACCGAAAACGTTAAGGGTAAATCGATTCTTGGTGTGGGTATTGTCCATGCCGAAGCACATGAACTTGCTTTAAAAGTAAAGGAAAGCATTTATGAATTAACAGGATTTCAAAATATTGAAATTAGCTATACGAACTCAACTATTATCACCCATACTGGTGAGGGGGCTGTAGCCCTCATGTATTACTACGATTAATATGAATCCTCTAAAAGACCTATTTTAAGGTCTTTTGTTATTTTTTAGCAAAGGCTTAAAACTGTTTTGAATTATTTTTTCCGTGTTATAATAACATTAACTTAGGGGGTAGGTGATGGTATGAAAAAGTTTTTTACCCTTCTAATAACCTCGATACTGGCTTTAAGTTCTTGCAGTAAAGCAGAAATTCCTCAATTAGTACCCGAAAAAAAAATGGCTATGAAAGCTTTCAAACCAATTCCAAGAGACTTTATGCCTAGAAAACTAACAATTGTTTCTATTGGAGATTCCTTAACAGAGGGTGTTGGTGACAGTACAGATAAGGGTGGATATTTACCTTACTTAAAAAAGATGCTCGAAAAAGAAAAAGGAATTTCACAAGTTAATTTCTATAATTATGGTGTAAAAGGAAATAGAACAACCCAGTTAATAAAACGTCTTCAATCCAATGAAATTAGGTATACGCTTAAATCGGCTGATATCGTCATTTTAACCATTGGAGGCAATGATATCATGAAGGTGGTAAAAGACAATATTTCCAACCTTCAAGTTTCTGATTTTTCGAATGAAAAAACACTTTTTATTCAGCATTTGAGACAAATCTTTGACACCATTAATCAAGAAAACCCTAGTGCCTCGATTGTCTTAGTGGGTTTATATAATCCGTTCATGAAATGGTTTTCTGATGTGGATGAACTGAATCAAATCGTCGCCGAATGGAACGAGGCAAGCCAATCTGTGGTTTTAAACTATGAACATGCTTACTTTGTTGAAATTGAAGATATATTTGACCAATCGAAAGAAAATCTGTTATTTACTGATAACTTCCACCCTAATGATAAGGGATATGAACTTATTGCTACAAGGTTGCAGGATTCGCTTGGAGATCGGGCCATTCCTGATCTTGAAAAGAATCCTTTAACTGTTAGTAAAGAGGAGAATTAGAATTTTATGAAAAATAAATGGAAGAAAGGCTTCCTACTATTATTAGGAATTAACATCCTTATTATCATTTTGGTTTCTTCGTTGATTTTGATCCCATCGAATGAAAACCGCAAGATGGATCAAAAAAAATCGAATAAGGATACAGTATCTTTTTATATCAAATCAAATAAAAACGATTTGAATCAGTTAATAAACCATTATTTGAAAAAAGAGGTTGCTGGGAGTCCTATTGATTATGAAGTTAGATTAGGCAACGAGGTTGAACTGTATGGGGAAATTCCTTTTTTTAGTGAGAAACTGGATATGAAGCTCGCCTTTAGGCCACTAGCTCTTGAGAATGGAGATTTATTGCTAAAACAAAGGTCTATTTTGATCGGAAGGATGCACTTGCCTGTAGCAACTGTTCTTCAATTTATTCGTGATAATTATAAACTTCCACATGGAGTAGATATTCGACCTAATCAAAAATTGGTCTATGTTCATATGTCGCAGTTAAAATTAAAAAGTGAAATAAAGGTTAAGGTTAATAAATTTGATCTGCAAAAGGATAATATTGCATTTACGTTATTAGTGCCAGTAAAATAGGTGCCGAATTGGCACCT
>DATFAH010000180.1:0-2241 GCA_035254805.1 Caryophanales bacterium
GAAGGAAAAGAAATGGCTCCATCATTTGATGATAGGCTTCTTGATAAAATCCAAAATAAGGATTTAACAAGTCTGTTTTAATATAGAAAATTTGCTCCAAATGCAAGTCGGGCTGTTCCAACCTAAGAACATTTTATGCCATTATTTATCGCAATGGAGCTAGCAATGGTTTAGAAGAAGCTAAAGTCACCAATCGAAGTTATGATTTAGGAACTCTAAGCTATCTTTGTCTGTAATTTTAAAAGGCTGATCACTTGGATCAGCCTTTTGACTCCTTAATGGGACATGGTTGCACTGCCATCGTCCATTCCGTCTTTAGTTACCTTCAACACACCACTTGCTCCTTTGGTTGCGTCATTCAATTGATGGTTAACAAATGGAAAACTTCCTTCTTTTGTCACCGTAAATTCTACAACTGCACCACCACTTGCTGGGAGCATAACGGTTTGCATACCTTTAAAATGATTAAATGGGTTTCCATCCAGGTAAACATCATCAAACAATGTACCAACGACATGGAAGCTGCTTGTTTCATTTGGACCAGCGTTTATGAAATAAAATCTTACTTTATCGCCCACTTTGGCTAACAGTGGATGATTTACTAAAGCACCAACCGTTCCATTTGTGTTCATATCGCCCTCTTTTAATGCTTTAGTGGAGAAAACAACATATTTTGGTTTGCCATTTGTCATATCATTGATGTCATCGTATTTATACCATTCATTTTGGATCACAACATATTCACGATCGACTTCGGAATCAGTTGGATATCCGTCTTTTGGTTTCACGATTATCATGCCATGCATTCCATTTGCGACATGCTCTAGAACTGGTTGGGTACCGCAGTGATACATAAATACCCCAGCATTATCAGCTGGATAGCTGAAACTGCCATCTTCTTTTGGCATTACATTAATGAAATCTTTAGATGGTGCGGCATGAACAGCATGCATATCCATGCTATGCTGGACAGCTGGATCCATATTCTTTAATGTAAAATTAATTTTATCACCTTGGTTTACCACGATAACAGGTCCTGGAACTTCACCATTAAAGGTCCATGCTTTATATTTATCGCCCGGAGCAATTTCAATTTCCGTAATTTGAGAGGTCATTTTAACATTTACTTCATGTTCACCAATTCTTTTTATGGAAATAGGAGTTGGTTTTTGATTTACACCCTTATGTGGTCCAAATACTTGTGTAGTAGCTTTTGTAGTAGTTTTTGTCTCATTTTGTTTTTTTTCTGCTCCATTTAATGTGTTGCAAGCGCTTAAGATCAGGGCACTTGTAGCCATTACAATCGTTAATTTTCCTATGCTTTTCAAATTAATCTCCTCCATTTAACACATTTCTTAAGTTAATTATAGTAATATTATAGCTTTTATGAAAAGATAAAGTGTGATAAACGTCACATTTGGTCTATCAAATGGTAGATAAAAGGACTAATTGCCATTTATTCATGCCCGTGCCCGTATCTTCTGAATGTTTAAAGGATGAAATTAAATATTTTCCCTATCGAAACAAACATAAATATGAGCAACATTTTTTCTCTAGACCCACCCAATCCTCTTCTGTTACGATTTTTACAGTGTTCTTTAGGGGGACTTTATTTGGAGATGAGAGAATCAATATCAAAAAAAGTTTTGTTAATTAGTATTTGGAGTAATGTCCTTTTAGCATTTGGGAAGATTTTAGCAGGTTGGTTTGGTAAGAGTAATGCGGTATTTGCAGATGGAATTCATTCAGTAGCAGATGTTTTCACTGCATTTATTGCGCTGTTTATTATAAAAATTTCAAATAAGCCTGCAGATGAGGACCATCCTTATGGGCATGGAAAGGCAGAAGTAGTCTCATCGGGGATTGTGGGAATTCTATTAATATTGGTTTCAATCTATTTAGCTTATGTTGGAATAGTAGGATTGATTAAACCTTTAGATACTCCGAGTATATATACCTTCTATGCAGCAATTTTATCCTTTGCAATTAAACAAAATTTATACCGGTTTACATTAAAGAAAGCTCATCAGTTTAAAAGTAAAGCCATTGAGGGGATTGCACTGTATCATAAGGCAGATATTGCTGCATCCTTTACAGCAGCAATGGGGATTATTCTCGTCCAAATTGGTTTACATATGCATATTCCATACCTGCTTTATAGTGATAAGGTCGCTAGTATGATAGTAGCTGCCTTCATTTGTAAAATGGCGGTTGAAATGCTCAAAGAATCGATAAATGTAT
>DATFAH010000181.1:0-2573 GCA_035254805.1 Caryophanales bacterium
TGTCGTTTGTCTCGTTTCAAAGAAAACTATTAAAAGACAACTTACCAATTGACTGGCGTTCTGAAATGGCTGTTGTTTTGAAAAAACACAAAAATTCTCAAGGGATAAGTCTGTCTAATTTTGGATAATCAACACTCGTGATTATTTGTTTCATTACTTGAACTACTTCAGGGTGTTGCTTTATATACGCGCCTTTAAATTGTTCCAAATAGATATCGTCACTTTCATCACCCAAAATTTGCAATGTATCTCTATCAACTATAAGGTATGGATAAGCACGATATGGTTTTTTTATTTCTATTGTAGTTTGATGGTCAATCCCTTCAAACCAATTATTGTTTGTTTGAATGACAGTAAACTCACCTTGTATTCCATAGTTCGTTTTCAAATATTCCTGTATTGGTCTATTCAGATCATCTTTAGAAAAACATCCACTTAGAATTAAGAGTGGTGTACCTACTGAGATGATTTGAATGAATCTTTTTAAATTCCCCATTTTCTCACCTACATTTCTAAAATTTGTTAATTATATAATAACATTTTTTATTCACCTATTTCGCTCCTTTAGTAACTTCAACTAAAAGAACGTTAAACCATTTTTTGATTAAGCACCCCCTTTTGTTTAAATGAAGTAACGAGTGTTCTGGCGAATTTAATAAAAGGGCTCTCAATAATGAACAAAAAAATAACCCGCTCCTGTTCAAAAGAGCGGGTTTAGAGGTGATTAAAATATGTATACCATTACGCTGTTACTGTCTTTTTAGTTCCGAAAATATCAATGATGGCTGTCGCAACAACAATGATGAATTTAAGTACTTTCCAAAACATTAGTGAACACTTCCTTTCTTGCTTTCTCTTTAGGTACACTATTTTGTGCTTGTTTTAACCGAAATAATGCCATTTCGTGTGCTGCCATAGCAATTGCAAACAGTTATTTTCCCATCGGATGCATCTACATGGTAGTGATCTCCATTATCCCAAATTTGATATTTAATCTTACCGTGCCGATAATACCAGAACCAATCCCACCATCTCATTAAAGATCTCCTTTACTTTTTTAATTTTTAGATAATTACTATTTCTACAGTCTTAATGTGTTTTCCTTTATTTGGTTTTTAAAATTGATGCTCATTATACTTTATTGTGTGTTTATCCACTCCTGATTCTAAAAAAGAACTGAAAGCCTTCTTTATTTCCCTTTCTTGCTAATGGCAGGCAGCGGTTTTTGTTTGAATGTCCAATTCAGGTTGAGAAGATGGAATTTCCTCTTTTAAGATGATTATTAACTGCGTAATGGGCCTAAAAAGAATACCCACTCTAACTGAAATAGGTGGAGTGGGTATTCATTAACACTTTATTAATATTTACTCAATTTCTCTCTAAATTCTTCAGTTCTCTTTTTCGAAGATTTTCTTTTTCCTTCACGTTCAGTTCTGTTTTCTTCAACAATTGATTTTATGGAAGGTAGTTCACTCTTTTTCACTCTTTCGTAAGACAAAGCAGCTAAGGTTTCCTTATCCGCGTAGATTATCATATTATTCGGCATCCTATTATCTTTTGTCGGGAAGCTCATGACAACAACTTCTTTCCCATCATAGGCTTTGCCTTTTTGGGAATCGATCATATTTTTGTGAAAAATTAGCGTGGATACACTCGCATCTTCCCAACTCCCGTTTATCCTCACTTTTTGTTCGCTACTTAACTGATTCCACACTACTTCTCTTCCATCTACAGGGTTTGACCTACTCTCTGCATATCCAAGTAATGCTTGCTACTCCTTATTGCCGGCTTTTAGCAGGTATCGATCATTTCAGTTCAATTCTGCTAGAATTATATTTTCCGATTTTGAAATGACTAGGTTTAGGCCTTCTAACCCAATAGTGATATAGGGTTTTTCGTAGCGAAAGGAGTCAATCTTCTTTTCGGTTCTAAGGGAAAGGAGAAGAGGATAGTTAAACGCGATATTTTGTTCGATACCTTCACTGGTGTAATCAATAATACTGGTTTCTATCGGCTGATAATCCATCCAATTTACGAATTGGGAAAGGATGGCATTAACCACAGGATCAAGGTTTTCGGGCTTCCTCGAAACAAGATATAAATCACTTATTTCATCCACCATTATCGCATTGTTGCTTCCGTAATGAAGCTCCAGTCTTTTCCCGATTTCTACCCCGTTTACAGTATAAAAAAGCTGAATATCGCTGGTACGGGACTCCTTCTTCGGAGTTACCTTTCCAAGTTTCAATGTTCCGTAGTCAATTGCCTGATAAAATAAAACCAGGTCCTTCTCCTTATTACCCAGCTTTTTGGGTAAATATTGATGAAGGTTCTCTCTGTCATTTGTCCTCATAGTTTCCAAGTATGAGATAAATGCCTTCGCTTGGTCAGGAGAATGTGTCTTTAACACTATGCCCTTATAGATCTCTTGATAAGAAGGGGATTTAGAAAATAATAGGAATAGTTTCGAATCATTTTTCTTCGCTGTGGGGGCAGCCGATTGCTTATGACTAATAGTAGTTGACAGCCAAAAATAGGAAGCAAGAGCCAAAAAAAGAATTAAAAGGACAGTT
>DATFAH010000182.1:0-3064 GCA_035254805.1 Caryophanales bacterium
AAGAAAAAATTAGTGATGATTGGCAATGGAATGGCTGGAATCAGAACAATAGAGGAAATCATTAAAATAGACCCAGATAAATTTGAAATAACTATTTTTGGAAAAGAGCCACATCCAAATTATAACCGGATAAAACTTTCAAATATTCTTCAAGGAGATACAACGTTCGAAGAAATTATCATGAATCCGATTGATTGGTACAAAGAAAATAATATTCAACTTTTTACCGGTGAAGTTGTAAGCCAAATTGATGTGGAAATAAAACAAATCACGACTGAAAATGGCCGTAAAGTAGAATATGACGATTTGATTATAGCAACTGGCTCCAACTCCTTCATTCTACCAATACCAGGTACAGATAAAAAAGGCGTAACAGGGTTTCGTGATGTCAATGATTGTGAAATGATGATCAAACATTCCAAACAATATAAAAAAGCAGTAGTCATCGGTGGAGGGCTCCTTGGTTTAGAAGCAGCAAGAGGATTGCTGAACCTTGGTATGGAAGTGGATGTAGTTCACTTGATGCCGCATCTGATGGAACGCCAGCTAGACCCAACAGCTTCGACTATGCTGAAAAAAGAACTTGAAGCACAAGGCATGAACTTTCTAATGGAAAAGCAAACTGTTGAAATTTTAGGGGATGACCATGTAACTGGTCTCCGCTTTAAGGATGGAACAGAAGTAACCGCTGACCTTATCGTTATGGCAATTGGTATCAAGCCAAATATTGATATCGCGAAAAACAGCAATATTTATGTGAATCGAGGAATTGTTGTAAATGACTTTATGGAAACAAGCATTAAAAATATTTATGCCATTGGAGAATGTGCGGAGCACCGCGAAATCGTTTATGGCTTGGTAGCACCACTTTATGAACAAGGAAAAGTACTTGCGGGTCATCTTTGCGGAAGCACCCCAGCTCCTTATGAAGGCTCAGTAACAGGGACGCAGCTTAAAGTTGCTGGTGTAGATCTCTACTCAGCAGGTGAAATTTTTGAAGATGAAACAACCCAAGCGATTAAAATTCATAATGAATTTGATGGCGTTTATAAGAAAATTTTAATTAGAAATAACCAAATTGTCGGCACGGTTTTATATGGTGATACAAAAGACAGCACGAAACTATTCCGGATGCTGACCAAAAAAGAAGATGTCAGCGGAATGACAAGTGTTTCTATCCTTCAATCTCAAGATGGTTCTGGAAATAGCAATGATGTTGCAGAAATGCCTGCTGATGAACTGATTTGCGGCTGTAATGGTGTCACAAAAGGAGCCATTGTTGAAGCGATCAATAAGCAAGGATTAACAACACTTGATCAAGTAAGTCATTGCACGAATGCAGGCCGTTCATGTGGACGCTGCAAGCCGATGGTTAGCCAAATTCTTGCTCATACCCTTGGAGACAAATTCGATTCATCCGCTGCTCAAAAAACAAGTATTTGTGGGTGCACAACCTTGAGTCGTGAAGAAGTGGTAGCAGAAATTAAAGAAAAAGGCTTAACAAGTGTGAAAGAAGTCATGAATGTGCTTGAATGGAATATGGAGGAAGGATGCACGAAATGCCGTCCTGCCCTTAACTACTTCCTTGGAATGATTTATATGGATGAATACAAGGATGAGCGTGATTCCCGTCTTGTGAATGAAAAAATGCATGCCAACATTCAAAAGGATGGCACATATTCCGTCGTTCCGAGAATGTATGGCGGTGTGACAACGGCTCAGGATCTAAAAAAAATTGCTGAAGTAGCTGAGAAACATCATGTTCCCCTTGTAAAATTAACGGGTGGTCAGCGAATCGGATTGTTTGGAATTAAAAAAGAAGATCTGCCAACGATTTGGGAAGAGTTGGACATGCCATCTGGTTATGCATATGGAAAAACATTACGCACAGTCAAAACATGTGTTGGAGCGCAATTCTGTCGGTACGGAACACAGGATTCGATGGCACTTGGAATTGAACTGGAGAAAAAATTTGAACGACTTGATACACCTCATAAAGTGAAAATGGGTGTCTCCGCTTGCCCGCGGAACTGCTCGGAAGCCGGAATTAAGGATATCGGGTTTGTTGGAATTGATGGTGGCTGGGAGATTTATGTTGCCGGCAATGGTGGGGTAGATCTTCGCCCAGGAGACCATTTGATGACAGTGAAAACGCAAGAAGAGGTTATGGACATAACAAGTGCGTACCTTCAATATTACCGCGAAACAGCAAACTACTTGGAGCGTACCTCTAAATGGGTGGAGCGAGTTGGACTGGATCATATCAAAGAGGTTCTGGCAAATGATGAAACAAGAAAAGCCTTGAATGAACGAATGGATAAAACGTTGAACCGATACATTGAACCTTGGAATGAAGCGGTTCAAAGTGAGGGAATTCTACAAAAATATTATGCAAAACACAAGATTCTAGCTGGGAGTGAATCAAAATGATCCAAATATTAACTAAAGTTGCTGCCGTAAAGTATTCGGAGTTAGCCGAAAGAGTCGGTTATTCAATCACAATTGATCAGAACAACATCGCTATTTTTAAATTATCAAATGGAATGGTGCGAGCAATTGAAAATCGCAGTCCGCACCCAAAGGGTGGGGTACTCTCGGAAGGACTCGTTAGTGGAGATTATGTGTTTTGTCCGGTTTACGATTGGAGAATCTCTTTAATAGATGGAAAGGTACAGGCTCCCGATGAAGGACAAGTAAGAACATTTTCAGTCGAGGTAGAGGACGATATAGTGTATATCATCATTTAAGGTTCAAGTGTTTTAGCGAGAACTTTTAATAGAAGGGAAAGCTGCAGGATGAAAACAACAGGAAAAGTATTTTTAGTAGGAGCAGGGCCAGGAGATGTTCGATTAATAACAGTCAAAGGGATGGAGGCAATCAAGCAAGCAGAGGTCATTTTATATGACCGGCTTGCAAATCCAAAGCTATTGGATTTTGCTTCAGCAGATTGTGAACTCATCTACTGCGGAAAACTGCCTGATCGCCATATTTTACGTCAGGAAAGCATTAATGACCTCTTAATTACAAAGGCGTTAGAGGGTAAAGTGGTAGTCCGTCTTAAAGG
>DATFAH010000183.1:0-11385 GCA_035254805.1 Caryophanales bacterium
CACGGAAGTTAAGCTTCTTTGCGCCGATGGTAGTTGGGACTTTGTCCCTGTGAGAGTAGGACGTTGCCAGGCAAGTGAAGGACAACCTGAAAAATGGTTGTCCTTTTTATATGTCCGAAAGCGTTTATTATTTCATATGAACCAAAAAACGATTCATGGAGGATTTTGGGTGAAGTCTGTAAAGAGAGGAAAATTATTTTCATGAGTAAAAAGAAAATGACCTTCGAGGTTCAAAAAAATGAGACGATTGAACAATGTTTAGATCGGATGAAGAAACAGGGATACACTCCTATCCGGCGCATGGAAAAACCAATTTTTCAAGAGATTATGGATGGAAGTGAAATGACTTATAAACCTATTGGACGGCAAATTATTTTTGAGGCTAAACTAGTTGAATAAAATGATATTTTAAAACACGAACATTAAAATTATTAATAAAAAAATTGTTCGTTTTTGTTGACCAATACCCAATATTGTTGTTACAATGATGGTGTTGATAATTAAATAAGTGATATACCCTCGTATAATAATGGGAATATGGCCCATGAGTCTCTACCCAATTACCGTAAATGATTGGACTATGAGGGGAAGCGAATTCTACCAGAAATAATCATTTCATGGTTCTTTAGTGTCCGATTTTTTAGCCTGGGCAGACGCTTTCTCTCATTGTCATAATGGAGAAGTGTCTGTTTCAGGCTTTTTGTATTGAATGAGGAAAAACCAAAATTCCATTAGATTATTTTACTATTAACAGTAAAGAATATAGTTTGAGGCAATAATTTAAACGGTTAATCTCATGATTTTTGAACATAAAGGGGAGAGAAACATGAATGCAAAGGTTTCTGTGATCATGGGAAGCAAATCTGATTGGGAAACAATGAAACATGCATGTGAAGTGCTTGATCAATTAGAAGTGTTATATGAAAAAAAAGTAGTTTCTGCTCACCGTACTCCTGATCTCATGTTTCAGCATGCGGGGTCGGCTAGGCAAAGGAGAATAAAGGTAATAATTGCCGGTGCAGGCGGAGCCGCCCACCTACCTGGGATGGTGGCCGCAAAAACAACTCTACCTGTTATCGGGGTTCCAGTTCAATCAAAAGCATTAAATGGTCTTGACTCTTTGCTGTCAATCGTTCAAATGCCAGCTGGTGTGCCAGTTGCAACGGTGGCAATCGGAAAAGCAGGGGCCATTAATGCAGGCCTCCTTGCTGCTCAAATTTTATCAATATTCGAACCAGAATTAGCTGAACGTCTTGAACGACGAAGAAATGATGCAAAAACAACAGCCATAGAAAGTAGTGATGAACTTGTCTAAAACGGTCATTTTGCCAGGGCAAACGATTGGAATTATTGGCGGCGGACAATTGGGCAGAATGATGGCACTGGCTGCTAAGCCTATGGGATATCGGATTGCTGTTTTGGACCCAGATCCAGACTCACCTTGTGCGCAAATTGCGGATCAAAAAATTATGGGTGCCTACGATGATTTAGATGCAATTAAGCAGCTTGCTCAAGTAAGTGATGTCATCACATATGAATTTGAAAATGTTGATTCATACACTCTCGCCTGGCTTTGTGAAAACGCTCATGTGCCTCAGGGAACTACGTTACTCGAGATTTCACAAGATCGAATTAAGGAAAAAGCGGCAATTCAATCTGCTGGAGTACAGGTTGCTCCCTATGCGGTAATTACAAATATTCAAGATATTTATGATAATATGAAGAGGCTTGGTTTCCCGGCTGTATTAAAGACTTCACGCGGCGGGTACGATGGAAAAGGGCAATACGTGATCCGCACTGAGATGGATATTATAAAAGCTTCTGACCTGCTACATCACGGAACATGTGTCCTCGAAAAATGGATTCCATTTAAAAAGGAAATTTCCGTTATTTTAACAGGAAATACAAATGGTGAAGTAGCCGTATTTCCAGTTGCTGAAAATATTCATCTTGATAATATTCTTCATCAAACAGTTGTTCCGGCTATGATCAATAAAGAAGCAGAGGAAAAAGCAGTTCAATCTGCTAAACAGCTTGCACGGCACTTTCGACTGATTGGAACATTGGCGGTTGAAATGTTTTTGACCGAAGATGATGAAATTTATATCAATGAACTAGCACCAAGACCCCACAATTCAGGGCATTATACGATTGAGGCTTGCGTGACGTCCCAATTTGAACAGCACATTAGAGCTGTTTGTCAAATGCCATTTGGCAGTACCGAACTGTTAAAACCGGCGCTAATGGTTAATATATTAGGAGAACATCAGGCACCTCTTTTAGAGAACTGGTCGATGCTCCCAGATTGGAAGGTTCATTTTTACGGGAAGAAGGATCCTAAGCCAAAAAGAAAAATGGGGCATGTCACCATTCTTTGCGATTCAATTACACAGGCTATTGATGAAGTAGCAATCAGCCGGATATGGGAAAACAAAGCAGAAAACATTTTGGAGGAAAAAAGATGATCGACCGTTATACACGCCCGGAAATGGGAGCGATTTGGACAGAGGAAAATCGGTTTAAAGCATGGCTTGAGGTAGAAATTCTTGCTTGTGAGGCATGGTCTGAGCTAGGTGAGATTCCAAAGGATGATGTCGCAAAGCTCCGTGAAAAAGCATCCTTTGATATTGCCAGAATAAAAGAAATTGAAGAAGAAACAAGACATGACGTGGTAGCCTTTACCCGTGCTGTTTCTGAAACACTTGGGGAAGAACGCAAATGGGTACATTATGGCTTAACTTCCACTGATGTTGTGGATACAGCTCTTTCTTACGTTATTAAACAAGCTAACGCCATTTTATTAAAAGACATCGAGAACTTTATAGAAATCTTAAAAAATAAAGCTCAAGAACATAAATTTACCGTCATGATGGGAAGAACGCATGGTGTACATGCGGAACCAACGACATTTGGCTTAAAGCTTGCCCTTTGGTATGAAGAGATGAAGCGCAATCTGGAGCGTTTTAAGCAAGCAGCAAAAGGTATTGAGTTCGGAAAAATCTCTGGTGCAGTCGGCACATATGCTAATATTGACCCATTTGTTGAAAAATATGTATGTGAAAAGCTAGGTCTCAAGAGCGCACCGATTTCTACTCAAACGCTGCAACGTGACCGCCATGCAGATTATTTATCTACATTAGCGTTAATTGCGACCTCTATCGAAAAATTTGCCGTTGAAGTCCGCGGCCTGCAAAAGAGTGAAACGAGAGAAGTGGAAGAGTTTTTTGCAAAAGGCCAAAAGGGTTCATCAGCGATGCCGCATAAACGAAATCCAATTGGCTCTGAAAATATGGCCGGGATAGCTCGGGTTATTCGCGGATATATGCTTACAGCCTATGAAAATGTTCCGCTATGGCATGAACGCGATATTTCCCACTCTTCAGCAGAGCGCATTATTTTACCGGATGCAACGATTGGCTTGAATTACATGCTGAATCGATTCAGCAATATCGTGAAAAATCTAACGGTTTATCCTGAAAATATGAAACGGAATATGGATCGCACACTTGGCCTAATCTATTCACAACGTGTTCTTCTAGCGCTAATCGACAAAGGACTTTCAAGGGAAGAAGCTTATGATACGGTTCAACCTCGGGCTATGGAAGCGTGGGAAAAACAAGTTCCATTCCGCAGCCTGATTGAAGCAAACGAAAAAATTACCTCCCTGCTTTCACCAGAAGAAATTGCAGATTGCTTTGATTACAACTACCATCTGCAACATGTGAATACCATTTTTGAACGACTAGGCCTATAAGGAAAACACACTTTTTATCAATGTTATAGGAGGGGTTTAGGCCCCTTCACACCCTTAAAAAATATACCGAATATTCCCAATATTGAAAATTAGGAGGCGCTCCCATGAAAGAACTACTTTATGAAGGAAAAGCAAAACGAATTTATAAAACAGATGATGATAATGTGGTCTTAGTTAAGTATAAAGATTCTGCCACTGCTTTTAACGGGGTAAAAAAGGCTGAAATAACAGGCAAAGGCCGCTTAAACAATGAAATCACTAGCTTGCTGTTTTTAAAATTGAAAGAACAGGGGATTGAATCCCATTTTATCGAACGCATTTCCGAAACAGAACAGCTTGTTAAAAAAGTATCGATTATTCCGCTTGAAACCGTTGTTCGAAACGTAGCCGCTGGGAGCCTTTCAAAAAGATTGGGAATCGAGGAAGGAAAGGAATTATCCACACCGATCATTGAATTTTACCTAAAAAATGATGAACTTGGAGATCCGCTTCTAACCTTAGATCACATTCTAGAATTACAAATTGCAACAACAGAAGAAATTGCCATCCTAAAAGGAAAAACCATTGCAATAAATGCAATTTTATCAAGCTTTTTTGATGACCTAGGTATTCGCCTCATTGATTTTAAACTTGAGTTTGGCAAAGACAAAGACGGCAATATCCTGCTTGCCGATGAAATTTCGCCTGATACGTGCAGACTTTGGGATAAAAAAACAAATGAAAAGCTCGATAAGGATGTATTTCGCCGAGATTTAGGCAATTTAACCGATGCATATGAAAAGATTTTAGCGAAAATTGGAGGTAGTCAGCATGTATAAAGTTAAGGTATTTGTCACATTAAGAGAAAGTGTTTTAGATCCTCAAGGAGCAGCTGTTAAACATTCATTACAATCTTTAAATTACCGTGAAGTGGCAGATGTTCGTATTGGAAAATACATGGAACTGGCGATTGAAAAATCGGATCGTGATATCAATGAAGTTGTGAATGAAATTTGTAACAGCTTATTAGCGAACCCTGTTATTGAAGACTACCGTTACGAAGTAGAGGAGAGTGTTTCTCAGTGAAGTTTGCGGTAATCGTCTTTCCAGGATCGAATTGTGATGTAGATATGTTCCATGCTATTAAAGACGAATTGGGTGAACAGGTGGAATATGTTTGGCATGACGCAGAAAGCTTAGAAGAATTTGATGGTATTCTGCTTCCAGGTGGGTTTTCCTATGGAGATTACTTGCGAACAGGTGCGATTGCCCGTTTTAGCAATGTCATGAAAGAAGTTGTTAAGGCAGCTGAAGCAGGAAAACCAGTACTCGGTGTTTGCAATGGGTTTCAGATTTTATTAGAAGCAGGTTTATTACCAGGGGCAATGAAAAGAAATGAAAGTCTATCTTTCATTTGTAAGCAGTCTGAATTAAAAGTGGAAAACAATCAAACGATGTTTACTAGTGAGTATGACAAAGGGCAAACAATTACTATTCCGATTGCCCATGGTGAAGGAAATTATTATTGTGATCAAGAAACTCTAGCAACATTAAAAGCAAATAACCAAATTGTTTTTACCTATTATAGAGAAAATCCAAATGGCAGTCTGGAAAATATTGCGGGAATCGTAAGTGAAAAAGGGAATGTCCTTGGCATGATGCCGCATCCTGAAAGAGCAGTGGACGATCTGTTAGGAAGTTCTAATGGCCTGAAAATGTTTCAATCAATCGTAAAGAATTGGAGAGAAGCGTATGTTGTTAAAGCTTGAACCAAGTCCTGAGCAAATTAAAGCAGAAAAAGTATATCAGCAAATGGGTTTATCCGATGAGGAATTTACAATGGTTGAAAACATCCTTGGACGTACCCCAAATTATACGGAAACAGGCCTCTTCGCGGTTATGTGGTCTGAACATTGCAGCTATAAAACGTCAAAGCCAGTCTTAAAAAGGTTCCCGATCACAGGGGAAAAAGTTCTGCAAGGACCTGGAGAAGGGGCCGGGATTGTGGATATTGGAGACAATCAGGCAGTCGTATTTAAAATCGAAAGCCACAACCACCCATCTGCGATCGAGCCGTATCAAGGGGCAGCAACTGGTGTGGGCGGGATTATTCGTGATGTTTTCTCCATGGGTGCAAGGCCGATTGCGATGTTAAATTCACTTCGTTTTGGGGAATTAGACTCTGCTAGAGTTCGTTACTTATTTAAAGAGGTGGTAGCCGGAATCGCAGGCTATGGAAATTGTATTGGGATTCCGACCGTTGGTGGAGAGGTGCAATTTGATCCTTCTTATGAAGGAAATCCGTTAGTAAACGCGATGTGTGTCGGCTTAATTGATCATAAAGATATCAAAAAAGGTCAGGCACATGGGGCAGGCAACACCGTGATGTATGTTGGGGCCAAAACAGGCCGCGATGGTATTCATGGAGCGACATTTGCGTCGGAAGAATTAACAGAGCAATCGGATGAAAAGCGCCCGGCTGTTCAAGTTGGCGACCCATTCATGGAAAAACTGCTTTTAGAGGCATGTTTAGAGCTTGTTCAGTATGACTCTCTTGTCGGAATTCAAGATATGGGAGCAGCTGGCTTAGTTAGTTCCTCTGCGGAAATGGCAAGTAAAGCAGGAATGGGAATTGAGATGAATTTAGATCTTGTGCCACAGCGGGAAACAGGGATGACCGCTTATGAAATGATGCTTTCGGAATCGCAAGAACGGATGCTGATTGTGGTCCAAAAAGGCAGAGAACAAGAGGTTGTCGATCTTTTTGCCAAATATGATTTAGAAGCTGTGTCGATTGGGAAAGTTACAGATGACAAAATGCTTCGCCTCTATCATAAAGGGGAAATCGTTGCTGATGTGCCGGCAGATGCGCTTTCTGAAGATGCTCCGGTTTATCATAAACCATCAAAAGAGCCTGGTTATTATCAAGAATTTCAAAATATGGAAATGAAAGTCCCGCAAATGGATGATTATAAGAATACGCTTTTACAGTTATTAGCCCAGCCAACGATTGCGAGCAAGGAATGGGTGTATAAGCAATATGACCATATGGTTCGCACAAACACTGTAGTTTCACCAGGTTCAGATGCTGCTGTAGTTCGGATTCGTGGTACACGAAAAGCATTAGCAATGACAACCGATTGTAATTCTCGCTATGTGTATTTAGATCCAGAAATGGGCGGGAAAATTGCTGTGGCCGAAGCTGCCCGCAATATTGTTTGTTCAGGTGCAGAGCCACTTGCGATTACAGATAACTTAAACTTTGGAAACCCGGAAAAGCCTGAAATTTTTTGGCAAATTGAAAAAGCCGCTGATGGGATGAGTGAAGCTTGTCGCGTTCTTAAAACACCTGTTATTGGTGGGAATGTCTCAATGTACAACGAAACAAGCGGAACAGCTATTTTTCCGACACCAGTTGTGGGTATGGTAGGACTGGTAACAGATTTAGATCATATTACAACCCAGAATTTTAAAAATAATGGAGATCTCATTTATCTTGTGGGAGAAACAAAAGCTGAATTTGGCGGCAGCGAGCTGCAAAAGCTTTTAAACGGACGAATCTTTGGGAAGGCACCAGAAATAAATATGGAAAGCGAAAAAGAAAGACAGTCTCAAATCTTAGAGGCGATTCGTCGTGGGCTTGTTCAATCTGCACATGACCTTTCCGAAGGCGGCTTAGCTGTTGCAATAGCTGAAAGCCTTTTTGGAAGAGACAAGCTTGGTGCAAAAATCAATGTTGAAGGAAATATAGTATCAGCATTATTTAGCGAAACACAATCTCGTTTCCTAATCTCTGTTAAAAAAGAGCATCAAGCTGATTTTGATAAATTAGTGAGAGCCACCCTGATTGGAGAAGTAAATGATTCATCCGAATTACAAATTTTAAGCAAGAACCAATCAGTTCTTGAAGCATCTGTTGGGGAATTAAAAGATGCTTGGAAGGGAGCGATACCATGCTTGCTGAAATAAAGGGATTAAATGAAGAATGCGGTGTTTTTGGGATTTGGAATCACCCGGACGCGGCTCAAATTACCTATTATGGCCTTCATGCTCTGCAACATCGTGGCCAGGAAGGTACTGGCATGGTTGTATCTGATGGTAAGTCGCTTAAAACGATTAAAGGGGAAGGGCTTGTCACAGAGATTTTTAATTCAGATGCAATCAAAGAATTAAAAGGAAATGCGGCGATTGGTCATGTGCGCTATTCTACTGCAGGCGGTGGAGGCTATCAAAATGTCCAGCCACTCTTGTTCCATTCGCAAAAAGAAAGTTTGGCTCTTGCCCATAACGGAAACATCGTGAATGTTCATCAGTTAAAATATCAGCTTGAAGCACAGGGAAGTATTTTTCAAACGAGTTCTGATACTGAGGTTTTAGCTCATTTGATGAAAAGAAGTGGTTTTCCACATTTAAAAGACCAAGTAAAAAATGCTCTTTCGATGTTAAAAGGAGCATACGCCTACTTGATTATGACGGAGGCGGAATTAATGATTGCCCTTGATCCGAATGGTATTAAACCGTTATCGCTTGGACAATTAGGGGATGCCTATGTAGTGGCTTCGGAAACATGTGCATTTGATGTAATTGGAGCGGAGTTTATCCGTGATGTTCAGCCAGGTGAATTACTGATTTTGAATGAAAATGGCCTTATTTCAGAGCGATTTGCTGTTAGTCCAAAGCTGGCACTTGATATGATGGAATATATTTATTTTTCAAGGCCTGATAGCAATATTCGGGGAATTAACGTTCATACGGCGCGTAAAAATCTTGGGAAGATGCTTGCAGTTGAGGCCAAAATTGAGGCTGATTTAGTAACAGGGGTACCGGATTCAAGTATTTCGGCTGCGCATGGTTATGCGGAAGCTTCAGGAATTCCATATGAAATGGGATTGATTAAAAACCGTTATGTCGGCAGAACTTTTATTCAGCCTTCTCAGTCATTAAGGGAGCAGGGCGTGAAAATGAAACTATCACCGGTTCGCGGTGTTGTCGAAGGAAAGAGAGTCATCATGGTGGATGATTCGATTGTGCGCGGAACAACAAGTAAGCGAATTGTTCAGATGCTAAAGGATGCAGGTGCCACTGAGGTACATGTTGTTATTGGTTCACCACCGATAAAATATCCAAGCTATTATGGAATCGATATATCAACGACAGAAGAATTAATTGCGGCAAATTACTCGGTCGAAGAAATTAGAGAAATGATCGGTGCAGATTCACTAACGTTTCTAAGTGTGGATGGAATGTTGGATGCCATTGGCAGACTAGAGAAGGGTGGATCAGGCGGCTATAATCTCTGCTGTTTTACAGGAGAATACCCAACAGAAATTTATCCGGAATTACTGGCTAATTCAAATCAAAAATAGGTTTAGGAGGGTCTGCATTGTCAAACGCATATAAGCAGGCAGGAGTGAATATTGAGGCTGGCTACGAAGCTGTCAAACGGATGAAAAAACATGTACAAAAAACAGTCCGGGCGGGCGTGTTAGGTGGATTGGGCGGCTTTGGCGGAATGTTTGACCTATCAGTATTAAATTTAAAAGAACCTGTACTTGTTTCGGGTACAGATGGAGTCGGCACGAAGCTTTTGATCGCTTTTATGATGGATCGACATGACACGATTGGTATTGACGCTGTTGCCATGTGTGTCAATGATATTGTTGTCCAAGGAGCGGAGCCGATCTACTTGCTTGATTACATCGCTTGTGGGGAGGCAGATCCCGAAAGAATTGAAGCAATCGTTAAAGGGATTGCCGATGGCTGCGAGCAAGCGGGCTGTGCATTAATTGGCGGTGAGACAGCAGAAATGCCTGGACTGTATGATTCTAACGAGTATGACTTGGCGGGCTTTGCTGTTGGTGCTTGTGAAAAGTCTCAGTTGATAACGGGTGAAACGATTCAGCCTGGTGATGTTTTGATTGGATTAGCCTCAAGTGGAATTCATAGCAATGGTTATTCGCTTGTTAGAAAAGTACTTTTAAAAGAATTATCTTTAAGCGATCATATCGAGGCGCTAGGATGTACGCTTGGAGAAGAGCTGCTTCGTCCGACCAAAATCTACGTAAAACCAATTTTATCTGCTTTGAAAAAATTCAGGCTAAAAGGGCTAGCCCATATTACAGGTGGCGGATTTATTGAAAATATTCCGAGGATGCTGCCAGCTGGGTTTGGTGCAGAGATCTATGAAGGAAGCTGGAATATTCCACCTATCTTTAAACTCATTTCCTCATTTGGTGAGATTAGCAGCCAAGAAATGTATAATGTGTTTAATATGGGGATTGGTATGGTTATTGCCGTGGATCAGCAAAATGCGGGTGATCTGCTTGAACATTTTAGGCAGCTTGGTGAAACAGCCTGTGAAATTGGTGTTGTAACAAATAAAGCGGGCATTGAGTTTGCCGGAGGATGCAAATGAAAAAGATCGCTGTGTTTGCATCAGGGAGCGGGAGCAATTTTCAGTCCATCGTCGATGAGATTGAAGCTGGTAGACTTGAGGCAAAAATTTCTCTATTAGTCTGTGATAATCCGGGTGCGTATGTCATTGATCGAGCGAAGAAAGCAGGCATACAGTGCTTTGTTTTTAATCCAAAGGAATATCGCTTAAAAGCCGACTATGAAAGAGAAATTGCGTTTGAGTTAAAGTCTTATGGTGTTGATTTTGTGGTGCTTGCAGGATATATGAGGCTCATCGGTTCAACATTATTAGAAGATTACGAGGGACGAATGGTCAATATCCATCCTTCTTTACTCCCAGACTTTCCAGGTAAGGATGCGATTGGTCAAGCGTTGGCCGCAAAGGTCGATGAAAGTGGCGTTACTATTCATTATGTTGATAATGGAATGGACACCGGCCCGATCATCGCACAGAAGAAGGTTAAACTTGACCAAAATGAGACAAGAGAAAGCTTAGAAAAGAAAATCCATATAGTTGAACATTGGCTTTATCCATCCATCCTGCAATTGCTGTTCACACAAGGAGGAAATTGAATTATGCGTGCATTAATTAGCGTTTCAAATAAAGAGGGGATTACCGATTTTGCCAAGGAATTGGTCAGTCTTGGCTTTGATATCATCTCTACGGGCGGTACCAAAAAGACTTTGCAGGAGGCTGGGCTTCCTGTCATCAGTGTTAGTGATGTAACGGGTTTTCCGGAAATTTTAGAAGGACGTGTGAAAACATTGAATCCGTTCATCCATGGGGGGCTTCTTGCAAAGCATGATGTTTCGGAGCACCAAAAACAGCTTATGGAACATCAAATCAAGCCCATTCAACTTGTGTGTGTCAATTTGTACCCTTTTCAACAAACCATTGAAAAACTAGATGTAACGGTTGCGGATGCCATTGAGAATATTGACATTGGTGGGCCAACGATGCTGCGGGCAAGTGCCAAAAACCATGAATATGTGACGGTAGTGGTGGACCCAGCCGATTATGAAAAGGTGATTGCTGAACTGAAGGCAGAGGGTCAGACAACACTAGAGACAAGAAGAAAGCTTGCTGCAAAGGTTTTTCGCCATACGGCAGCATATGATGCGTTAATTGCTGAATATATGACGAATTTAGCTGGAGAAGAAAATCCGGAAAAATTAACGGTCACATATGAATTAAAGGATACCCTCCGATATGGGGAAAATCCTCATCAAAAAGCTTC
>DATFAH010000184.1:0-2831 GCA_035254805.1 Caryophanales bacterium
TTACATAACTACATGCCTTGGTCAGAAAATATCCAAGCTACATGTGCAAAATAGCCAACTATCTGAAAAAATTCTCAGATTGTTGGCTATTCGTCGTGCGTACCGTAATGGTGCGCTATTTTTTTATATTTCGGGCTTACATTATATCAAGGGAATGGAGCTGTTATCTCCCCGTCGATGTATTGCTATTACCCTCCGAGGTAGAGGGAAAAGTGATGCTCCACAGTCTGGCTATACTTTGGAAGACCATATTAGTGATATTGAGGCAGTGATTAGCTATCTTAAAATAAATGAATTTGTCCTTATGGGATTTTCAAGAGGTGTTTCGTACGCTCTCGGCTATGCTTTGAAGAATTTAAGTTTAGTTAAAGGGTTAGTTTTGGGCGATTATCCCGCCATTCACTCCCAGCTCCCTCTTGGATGGGTTGAATTCTTTTCCTCTTTACCGCCTTGGAGAGGAAAATCATTACCAGAAAGAATGAAAACACATGCGTTATTTGGCCTCCAAAAAGATTCTAAACAGGTATTGTTCTGGGACAAATTAAGTTCTTTATCTTGTCCAGTTCTTGTAATCCGTGGGGGGAAGCCTGGTTCTGCATTATCAGAAGAAGATGGAGTTAGATATTTAAAGGAGATTCCAAAATCAAATCTCGTGGTATTTGAAGAATCAAGTCACAATCTTTTCGAGCCTTGCTTTGAAAATTTTGTAGATACAATGAAGGAGTTTTTTAAGACGGTAAAGGGTTAGTTGATTCTCAAATTAAATCATAAAGAAGAATTATAGACTTTGGATGGTTCAAGGTGATTGAACTGCAAAATTTTAATGCTGATAAACTTCGGGAAGCAGGTGTAATAAAACAAATAGTAATAATATTATGGGGAAGATTTCCATTCGATAAATCTTTTTATTTTTGCGAAATGATCAATCAGCTAGGTAAGCCTTTAGAGGAAGATCATTCCTTAATATGGTTAGAACTAGAAAAGGCAATAGAAAGTTTATTTCACGAACATCAGAGCTGGGCAGTAAAAAAGGCAATGCAACTCTTCAGAAGACAAAGAGAGTCTTAATAGACGGGAGGAAATGATGACTGAATACATAAAGGAAATAAGAACATGGATTGGCAACAGGCCATTTATTTTGGTTGGTTCTACTATTATTGTGGTGAATGATAAAAAAGAGATATTATTTCAACATCGTTCAGATACAAATGAATGGGGATTGCCAGGCGGTGCAATGGAAATTGGGGAAACTTTAGAGCAAACGGCAGAACGTGAACTTTTTGAAGAAACAGGATTAAAAGCAAGAAATTTTAAGTTTGTTGACATCCTGTCAGGTAAAGAGCTTTATTTTAAATACCCAAATGGTGACGAGGTCTATAATGTGATAGGGGTTTATCTCGCAGAAGGGATAAGTGGAGAGTTAGGAATGAATGATGGGGAAAGTTTGAATTTAGAATATTTTCCTATAAACAAATTACCTTCCCCGATTGACGAAAGAGCAAAAAAAATTATTGAAAAACATGTTAAGTTATGGGCGACTTTGATTTAGGAAGGGATAAAACGTAAGGGTGCGGCTTAACAAAGCTGACGCTTCTTCAACTAATAGGTCTATCTAAAGGAGGAATTTTATATGTCAAGAAAGGCTTTTAATGCATCTGGCGCTGTTGCCGTTGGTCCTTACTCACACGCAATTGAATCAGGAGATTTAATTTTTTTATCAGGGCAAACCCCAGTAGACTCACAAACTGGAAAGCTTGTAGAAGGTGATATTACTGAACAGACAAGTCAATGTTTTAAGAATCTTTTCAATGTATTAGAAGCAGCAGGTTTAACTCCTGATAATGTTGAAAAAGTGAATGTATTCTTAACGGATATGAATCATTTCACAGCAATGAATGAAGTTTATGCTAAACAATTTTCTAAACCATATCCTGCTCGTACAACTATAGGTGTGGCATCCTTACCTCTTGGTGCACAGGTTGAAATCGAGATGATAGCTAGAAGGTAAAATTCAGGTAAAAAGGGTTCAGTAAAAATAGAATATTGCTGAACCATATTTTTGCCAAAAGTAGCGTACGGGCACTGATGTTTTTAATATTAGTGAATTTTCTATTTAAGTTTAATTGAAAGTTCCAAAATTCATTAATGAAAATGCCATAACATCAAGCTTTGGCAAATTTATGGTTCAAGTCACACAATACATGCTTGTCTTTTTCTATATTTGAAAAAAGTTATTTTATAATGTAATTTCAAATCATATTTTGCGCTATTTGGTAACCACGTTGTAGTGGCCAAGGATAAATTAATTAAAAGTCTTATTTCTTAATATCCCTCACCTTGGCTCTCCCTGGCTTGGAGCCTTTTATGCTTCCTTCAATAAGAGTGGGATTCACTTCTTCAATCATATTACTGCAGCTATTGGTTTTTATTTCCCCACTTCCAAACTTGTCTCGGGTGGTATCATATTTCACCTCTAGCGATTCCCCGTTGTATTTTAAATCTGTAAGTATTGGATCTCCTTCAATCGTGTAATGAACAATTCGTAAATCAGAGCGAACTCCATTTTGGATGTTGTCATAGAACCGTTCCATTCTTTCTAATCCCTCAATACCTCCATTGGTATTGAAGGACATCTACATTTCCTATACCCCTCACATATGGTTTGGTGCTTTCTTTAATGGAAGTCTGATGCTTATTGGTTTCAACAGCACTATTTTTTTCACTATCATTCTTAGTAAAAGCAGCTAGAGTCAAAATTAACATGACTAATAGATTTATGTATGTCATTTTTTTCATTTGTTTCTCACATCCATTCTTTTGATTCATTAATT
>DATFAH010000185.1:0-3915 GCA_035254805.1 Caryophanales bacterium
CAGAAAAGAGGTGATTTATTTGGATAATTTTGAATTAATGGCAAAACAATTAAAAGCTATGAGTGATCCTAAGCGTTTAAAGCTGTTGGCTTGTCTCAAAAAAAGGGAAATATGTGCTTGTGATTTTGTTGATGTATTAGAGATTTCTCAACCCGCTGTAAGTCAACAGTTGAAAAAATTAAAAGAAACCGGAATTATTGCCGAAAGACCATCAGGAACATGGAAGCATTATCGATTAAATGTCCCTCTACCACCGTATATTCAAGCCATTATTGATGAGTTAGAAGAGATTTCGATTATTAAATGTGATTGTTGTTAGGGGAAATACTAAATGAAAATTACTGATCAAGCGAAAGATTATATCCAACAAGAAGGGATGGTTACTATGAGTGAAGTAAAAGATGATCAAATCAGAAACAATGTTCGTGAAAATTATAAAAAAGTTGCATTAAAAGTGATTAATAATAATAGTTGCTGTGCGCCAAGTTGTTGTACGAAAGAAGATAATCAAAACATTTCTATTGAAGAAATTTCCCAAAAGATGGGGTACTCCGTTGAAGAATTACAAAGTATTCCTAACGGAGCAAACATGGGATTAGGTTGTGGAAATCCTCAAGCTATTGCAGATCTAAAAGAAGGTGAAACAGTCCTTGATTTAGGCAGTGGCGGTGGGTTTGATTGTTTTTTAGCTTCCCCTAAAGTTGGACCTAATGGAAAAGTTATTGGTGTGGATATGACACCTGAAATGATTAGTAAGGCACGTAACAACGCTAGGAAAAATCATTTCAACAATGTAGAATTTCGTTTGGGAGAAATAGAACATCTTCCGGTTGCTGATAGCATAGTGGATGTCATTATTTCTAATTGTGTCATTAATCTATCACCAAAAAAAGGTAGAGTTTTTCAAGAGGCCTATCGTGTTCTAAAAGACGGTGGACGCTTAGCAATCTCTGATATTGTGATGACGGCAAGTTTACCTGAAGAGTTACAATCGAATATGCAGTTATATTCTCTATGTATTTCAGGAGCATCCACAATTGAAGTGTTAACTGAATTGATACAACAAGCAGGTTTTAAGAACATATCTATTATCCCAAAAGACGATTCAAAAGAATTCATTAAAGAATGGGCCCCTGAACATAAAGTAGAAGAGTACATTGTATCGGTAATTATTAAGGCAGAAAAATAAGAAAGACTCTGCATTAAGCAAAAGTTGCGTTTCTACTATTAAGTGGGAACGCTCTTTTCTTTTTTTAGTAGCGAAGCAAATTAATTTGACTGTGATATTAAATTCTCTTAATTAGTATATGAGGTTAAAAAATGGGAGGTGCGCTTCTCATAATTGGAAAATCTCCGCTTTTACATGAATTTATTTGAAAACTCATTTAAACTGTTGACAGTTATTTTAAAATACAATATAGTAAATGTAAGTTATCACTAACATACGATAGAAATAGATTCAAATTGTTCAAAAGGTGTTATTCAACATTAAATGTAAGTTCGTACAACTAGTAGGGGGAAAAACATGATAATACTAAATAGAATCTTTCAGTTAATTAAAAATCATTCAATGAAGTTCATTTTATTGTCTATTGTTAGTATTTTAATTTTAGCAATTGGTGCTTCTAGCATAAATCTTGCGACAGGGAATGAAACTTTAATTGAGGAAGATACAAAAGCATTCCAAGATAACTTGGAATTAGAAAAGGAATTTGGTGGAGAATCTATTATTGCTTTATATGAGAGTGAAAATCCAAAAGACCTATTGACCATTGAGTCCATTCAAAATATGGAGAAGTTAGAAGAAAAATTAAATTCTTATGATGGTATCTATACAATTATTAGTCCAAATACAATGATTCAACAAATATCTATTAAACAATCCGAGAAATATTTAGATGGATTAAATGACGTAACAGCAGGTTTAGACAAAATGGGCACGAACCTTAAAGAGATTAGTGATAAACTTGGAAAAAATATCGGAGGTAATCAAGGCAACGATAATGTAGGACTAAACTTTGAAAATCTTAATAGTGGAATAAACAAAATGATTGAGGGTCAGAAAAAATTGTCAGAAGGAACTGGAAAATTAGTAACTGGCTATTCAAATATAGGAAATCAACTATATCAAGCATCGGTAAACTTGAAAAATTTAAGTGATCAATTAGGAACATCGTTAACAAATCCTGAGCAACAAAGACAACTTCAAAAATTAAATCAAATGACGAAACAATTTGAAGAATTATCAAAGCAAATGACGATAGCATCAGAAAAAGGTGCTAAATTAAAAGAGGTTCCGGAAAAAACAATTACTGGATTAAGCAGTATGCAACAAGGGCTTAATGGCCAAATGTCATCCTTAAATAAATTAAATGAAAAGAAATCGAACCAAATGAATGATTTACAAACGCTTGCCAATGGTCTTTCTGAGATGGGGACTCAATTGATTACAATTGGTGACAATCTTAATACAATGATTTCCTATTCCGATAATATGGCTCCTGCCCTTCCTAAGACTCAGAAAACATTGGACAAAATGATCTATGATGACAACGGTAAACTAAGGGACTTATTTAATGAAGTCATGGTAGATGAAAAAAGCATGCTAATGATCGTGAAATTCAAGGGTGATGTGAACGATTCTACAAAAAGTGAAGTGGCTGGAACAATTAAAAAATACCTAAATGAAAATAAACTAAGCAAAATCAACACCTTGGTTTCAGGAAAGCCAGTGTTAGATGATTCGATCCGGACATCTATGAAAGAAAGTATGAAGAAAATGATGGGCTTGTCCATATTATTTATGATTATCGTACTAACCGTTATTTTTAAAGTGAGATGGAGACTACTCCCGCTTCTAGTAATCATGCTTGCTGTCATTGCAACAATTGGATTAATGGGATGGTTGAGTATTCCTATGACTATGGTTTCAATGGCTGTATTCCCAATCTTAATCGGGCTTGGAATTGATTATGCAATTCAATTTCAAAGCCGTTATACAGAAGAAATGCATAAAGAGGGTGATGCACAATGAAAAATCAAAGTATAATCAGTTTAAAAAATACAATAAGACATATGGTTCCCGCAGTATTTACTGCAATCATTGCAACTGGTCTTGGGTTTATCGCACTATTTACTTCGCCTGTACCAATGATTAAAGATTTTGGAAAAATGCTTACGATTGGAATTGCAATCAGTTTTATTGTTGGTCTATTTATTTTAATCCCAATTTTATTTACAAGAGATCATTTTTTTGCAAATGAAATCAAAAAGGGAAATAAAAAGAATAAAACGGAAAAATCAGATGTCATTTTTGAAAAAATAACGAAAAAAGTAGTGTCATTGAAATGGCTGGTCATCATACTAGCGATAGTAACGGCTGGTATAGGTATTTGGGGAGATATGAATGCAGGTGTTGAGACAGATGTGGAGACGTTTATGCCACAGAATAATCAGGAATTAAAGGATATTCATAAATTAAGAGATCTATTAGGTACAACGGACCAAGTTTCTATCATGTACAGTTCAAATGATGTTTTGGGTGATCAAACACTCAAGTGGACGGATGAAATGACTGAATCGCTAAAGAAGGAATTTCCTGATGTAGTTGTAGATACAAAGTCTGTAACAAGTGTTCTAAAGCAAACAAATAACCAAAATCTTCCGGAAAATCCGAGAGAAATCATAACAAGTATGCCTGAAGATCAATCAAAACTTTTTATTAATGAAGGGAAAACAAAAGGAGTTATTACAGTTGGGATTAAGCACCTAGAGGCAAGTGAATTGAAAAGCTTTATTAATAAATTAGAAACCTATGTAACCAAAAATCAAGAAGATGCAGTATCAACTACTATAACTGGAAAATCAGTTGTTGATGTAGAAATGGTTTCTTCTTTAACTACAGGAAGGCATAAA
>DATFAH010000186.1:0-11377 GCA_035254805.1 Caryophanales bacterium
GAAGGGCATGTTTTAGGTTTATTCCCTGAAGGAACACGGAGTAAAACGGGTGAATTAGGAAAGGGTTTAGCAGGTGCCGGTTTTTTTGCATCGAGGTCAAGTGCATCGGTTATCCCAGTAGCGATAATTGGTCCATATAAAATCTTTCAAAAAGTAAAAATTGTTTACGGCAAGCCGATTGAGATGGATGAATTAAGAAAAAAAAGGATGTCAGCTGAAGAGATTACTGAATTAATTATGTCTGAAATTCAGAAACTTATTATGGGGAATAAATAGGTTTCTGCTTGACAAAAAAGCCCTTTTGTAAGAAGTTAATAAAAAAGAATGATTTTGTTTGAATATTCATTGTTTGCTGACTAGTTAATTGTGGTGAAAAACTGAGTTTGCCACATCTATTAGCAGTCAATGGTTCAAGGAGGAGTACATATGTCAGAAGAAATGAATCAAATTGAAGTGAAAAATTTTGAAATTGGTGACAAAGTAACTGGACAAGTTTCGAAAGTGGAAGAAAAACAGGTGATTGTTCATATCCAAGAAAGTAAACTGGATGGCATTATCCCAATTAGTGAACTTTCAAGCCTTCATATCGAAAAAGCATCTGATGCAGCCCATGAAGGAGATGTCTTTTATCTTGAGGTTTTAAAAGTAGAAGAAGATGCTTTAATCCTTTCAAAACGAAAAGTAGATGCGGAAAAAGCATGGGAGGATTTAGAGCGAAAATTTAACAATGGTGAAGTTTTTGAAGCAGAAATTAAGGAAGTTGTAAAAGGCGGACTTGTAGTCGACTTAGGTGTTCGTGGCTTTGTACCAGCTTCATTAGTTGAATCACATTTTGTTGAGGACTTTTCTGAATATAAAGGAATGAATCTATCCTTTAAAATTGTGGAATTAGATAAAGAAAAAAATCGTTTAATCCTTTCTCATCGTGCTGTAATTGAACAGGAAAAGGGAAAGAAGAAAAAAAGCCTGCTTGATTCCATTTCGCAAGGACAAGTACTTGAGGGAACTGTTCAAAGAATTACCGATTTTGGTGCCTTTGTTGATATAGGTGGAATTGATGGTCTTGTCCATATTTCTCAATTATCATATGAACATGTAGAAAAACCTGCAGATGTTGTTGAGGAAGGTCAAAAAGTTCAGGTGAAAATATTGAACATTGATCGAGATAATGAACGCATTTCCCTATCCATTAAAGAAACACTACCTGGACCTTGGACAAATATTGCTGAAAAAACACCAAAAGGAAGCGTGCTAACTGGAGTTGTTAGGAGATTAGTTTCTTACGGAGCATTTGTGGAAGTTCTCCCTGGAGTAGAGGGCCTTGTTCATATTTCCCAAATTGCCCATAAACATATTGGCACACCACACGAGGTATTAAAAGAAGGACAAGAAGTGAGTGTAAAGGTACTGGATGTGAATGAAGTGGAACAGCGTCTTTCTTTAAGTATAAAAGAGCTTCTTGAAAAAGATGTGGAAGATCATTTTGATTATGAACTACCAGAAGAGTCAAAAGGCTTCCAGTTAGGTGAAGTAATCGGAGATATGTTGAAAAATTTAAAGAAATAATGGTGATGTTAAGTGTCAAGATCTGAAAGAAAATGGGACCACATTCGATACGCCTTAGAAAGTGAACAAAATGGTTCTTCTGCCTTTGAAGATATTATATTTATTCACCAGAGCTTACCTGAAGTAAATGTGAACGATATTCGATTAGATCATAAAATTGGCGAACTTCCGTTAAGTTCGCCAATTTTTATCAATGCCATGACAGGCGGCGGAGATGAAAGAACATATCGAATAAATAAAGAACTTTCAATTGCAGCTAAAATGACTGGCCTAGCGATGGCAGTTGGGTCTCAAATGTCTGCTATTAAGGATCCATCACAAAGTTATACTTATGAAATCGTTCGAAAAGAGAATCCCAATGGCGTCCTTATTGCGAATTTAGGCAGTGAAGCAACTCCGGACTATGCGAAAAGAGCAGTTGAAATGATTGAAGCTAATGCCTTACAAATTCATTTAAATGTGGTTCAGGAATTAACGATGCCAGAAGGGGATCGAGATTTTACTGGTGTATTGAGAAGGATCGAAGAAATTATTAAGAGGTTAAATGTCCCGGTCATTGTAAAAGAAGTAGGATTTGGAATGAGCAGCGAAACAATTAACACCTTAAAATCAATCGGAGCTACGATGGTGGATATTGGCGGGACTGGCGGTACAAATTTTGCAGAAATTGAAAATAAGCGAAGGGAGTATTCCTTATCCTTCTTTAATCATTGGGGAATTCCAACACCGATCTCTATTTTGGAAGCAAGTAATATTACCGATCACCCAGCGATAATAGGGTCTGGAGGTATTCACTCCAGTATGGACATAGCAAAATGCATCGCGTTAGGGGCAGAAGCAGTTGGCATAGCCGGTTTATTTTTAAAAGTCCTAATGGAAAAAGGTTTGGAATCATTACAAGATGAAATCAAATTGCTTCATAATGAATTGACTTTCATTATGGCGGCATTAGGGGCAAAGACAATCCTTGATTTAAAAAATGCCCCGTTAATGATCTCAGGAAGAACCTATCATTGGCTAAATCAAAGAGGCATCGACACAACAAAATACAGCAAGCGTCTCTAAAAATAAAGCTCTCTATTTTGAGAGCTTTATTTTTATTGCCTTAATCATATTTAGAGTCGTTCAGTGATCTTGCTTCTTCAGGGCTCTGAAGTTTTGCTGCACCGGGATAATGCAATGCCTGATCTCGATCTGATTCCACTCTCTTGCTCGCTTTAAGCTTCTTTTCTTGTCTGTCTTTTCCCACCTTCACACACCTCCTCTTTATAAGATGATACATTCTGAAAAGATTATACGATCAAGTATGAAAGCCTATAGTACATACCTATAATGATGATAGGAGGTAGGTTTTTGTGGAGGGAGAAATATTTTATTGGATTTCTTGGTCAATATGGGTTTACTTAACCTTTATCTTTCGAAAAGAAGATCCTAATCGATTAAAATTATCTGCAAGCATATTACTCGTTATAATTCTTGCTAATTTCCAATTCTTAATTTGGGGATTTGAAATCAATTCAAGTGGAATTTTTCTAATATTATTTTGTTATGTAGCGAAGGCGTGCGTAAAAACGAAAAAAATGAGTTATTTTTATTTATGTTCATTTATCATTTCAATCGCCTATGTAACTTTCCTTTTATTTGAAATATTTGATCCAGTTTGGCTTATATTAAAAAAGGAATGGATGATGGGAATTTGTCTTTCATATCTCTCTTTGTTGCTTCAAAAAACATTAAAAGAGAGGCTGTTAATGATGATTAGTGGAACCATTCATGGTGAAATCTTGTATGCCTTTATCTTAAGTAACTATGGGTTTTCAAATCCAATCAGTTCATTAGCATACCTTGATGCCATTTCCTTAACCACTATAATGCTAATTGGATGGAGTTGTATTGAAAATGCTAGTGCATTTTTTGATCATCATTTTAAAATTACGGAAAAGGAAAAACAAAAATTATCTTAGAGAGATTTAAAGTGAACCGAAATCGGGTTTCAGCTTTTCTTATTACATATCTTTTGTTAAGATAATAAAGTTAGACCCTTCTAAGAGACAAGAAGGGTTTCTTTATCATTTAACCATAAATAACAAATGAATGCTGTAATGATAAAAAAATAACGCAAATGGATATGAACTTAAATGAAAGGGTGATGAAAATGGTAAAACCCGTTATTGCGATTGTGGGGCGGCCGAATGTCGGAAAATCGACCATCTTTAACCGGATTGTAGGAGAAAGAGTTTCGATTGTAGAAGATATACCCGGAGTCACACGTGACCGTATATATAGCTCAGGTGAGTGGCTGACACATGAATTTAATGTAATTGATACTGGTGGTATTGATATCGGTGATGAGCCTTTTTTAGAACAAATTCGACAACAGGCAGAGGTAGCCATTGATGAAGCAGATGTCATTATCTTTTTAGCAAATGGCAGGGAAGGCGTAACAGCAGCCGATGAAGAAGTAGCAAAAATTCTGTATAAATCAAAAAAACCTGTTGTATTGAGTGTAAATAAAATTGATAATCCAGAGATGCGCAGCCAAATTTATGATTTTTATTCATTAGGTTTTGGTGAACCTATACCTGTATCAGGTTCACATGGCCTTGGTCTCGGCGACTTATTGGATGAAGCGGCCAAACATTTTCCAAAGGGTAGTCAGCAGGAATATGATGCAGATATGATTAAATTTAGTTTAATCGGCCGCCCAAATGTAGGGAAGTCTTCTTTAGTGAATGCTATTTTAGGTGAAGAACGAGTGATAGTCAGCAATATTGCTGGGACAACGAGAGATGCTGTTGATTCTATTTACACATTTAACCGTGAGAAATACGTCATTATTGATACAGCTGGAATGCGTAAAAAGGGTAAAATATATGAAAGCACCGAAAAGTATAGTGTACTTAGGGCATTGAGAGCGATAGAGCGTTCCGACGTTGTCCTTGTGGTATTAGATGCAGAAGAAGGAATTATTGAGCAAGATAAAAAAATTGCAGGCTATGCCCATGAAGCGGGACGTGCTGTTGTCATCGTTGTGAATAAATGGGATGCAGTAGAAAAAGATGAAAAAACGATGAAAGTGTTTGAACAAAAAATAAGGGATCACTTCTTATTCCTTGATTATGCGCCAATTGTATTTTTATCAGCAAAAACGAAAAAAAGAATTCATACACTTCTGCCGATGATCAATATGGCAAGTGAAAACCATTCCATGCGCGTTGAGACAAGTGTATTAAATGACATTATCATGGATGCTGTAGCAATGAATCCAACGCCAACTGATAAAGGTAAACGCCTTAAAATTTATTATGCAACACAGGTCTCGGTTAAACCACCAACATTTGTTGTGTTTGTTAATGAGCCGGAACTTTTACATTTTTCCTATGAACGTTTTCTTGAGAACAGAATAAGAGACGCATTTGGATTTGAAGGGACACCAATAAAAATATTTGCTAGAGAACGAAAATAATAAATAAGGTCGTGATGATATGCAGCCGAAATTTGAAAAAGTAGCTGTGATCGGTGCAGGAAGTTGGGGAACAGCACTTGCGATGGTTTTAGCAGACAATGGCCATGAAGTGAAATTGTGGAGCCACAATGAATTTCAAGTTGAAGAAATTAATCAATTTCATACAAATAAAAAGTATTTACCCGAAATCATTCTGCCAGAATTGATTGTTGGTTATGCATCCTTACTAGATGCATTAGTAGGTGTAGATAAGATTATTTTAGCCGTCCCAACAAAAGCAATCAGGGAAGTACTAGGAAAAATTCGCGCTGTACAAAAAACTCCCTTAACGATCGTTAATGTCAGCAAGGGCATTGAGCCTGATACGCTACTGCGCATATCGGAAGTCATTAATCAAGAAATGCCGAAAAATTTATTAAATGATATTGTTGTTTTGTCAGGACCAAGCCATGCAGAAGAAGTAAGCTTGCGCCACCCTACAACGGTTGCTGTTACATCTGACAATATGGTGGCGGCAGAAAAAATCCAAGATCTTTTTATTAATCAAAGTTTTCGTGTCTATACGAATCCTGATGTCATAGGTGTGGAAATTGGCGGGGCGCTAAAGAATATCATTGCCCTTGCAGCAGGGATTACGGATGGACTTGGATACGGTGATAATGCGAAAGCTGCTTTAATAACAAGGGGATTAGCGGAAATAGCTAGACTTGGAACTAAGATGGGAGCAAATCCATTAACATTTTCAGGTTTAACGGGTATTGGTGACTTAATTGTCACATGTACTAGCATCCACTCAAGAAACTGGAGAGCAGGTAATATGCTTGGAAAAGGTCATACACTTGATGAAGTTCTAAGTAGTATGGGAATGGTTGTCGAGGGTGTTCGAACGACTAAGGCAGCTTTTCAGTTAGCCGATAAGTGTGAGGTATCAATGCCGATTACATCCGCCCTCTATCATGTTTTATTTAGCGGAGTCAACCCTAAAGATGCTGTTGATCGGTTAATGGCCCGTGGTAAAACAAATGAGATAGATGATTTAACCAATATCTTGGAAGAGTAAAAACGTTTAAGAATAACGAAAAATAGGCATTTCTATGATGCGTTTTTGATTGGTAATGCATAAAATGCTACGAACCAAACTAGAATGATGAAGCGGGAGTTCGGGGTGTTTAGTCAACCGGGCTGGAGCAAGAGTTCGCCCCTCTTTGCTCCAGCTTTTTTTGTTGAATAGAAATAACAAGGTAAGAAACTTATTCAAGTTTTTTATCTTGATATTTTTCCGTTAGCATTCCTATGTTATAATTACCTCGGAAAAATGAGGAGGAATATTATGTCACAAGGAATGTTAAAAATGTGGATTACGATAGCTGGAATGGGTCTAATGTTTTTGGCCATTTTACTGATTTATTTAAGTCGATTTAAATTATCAGGTGTTCTCCGATTGATCACGGTGATCCTTGCTTATATTTTCATGATTGGAGCAGGTATCATTATCTTTTTTGTGCTTTTTACATAAATCTCTGACAAAATTAAAATTAAAGGACCTGAGCATATGAAATTAAAATCGCTTTGCTTTTTGCCGATAATTGCGGTTATTCTACTTTCAGGATGTATGTATCCCAATAAGCAATTAGCAAAAAATCAAATTCCTTATCAAGATCAAATTCAAGCTGTACAATCAGCGGTTGATTCGTTTCAAAAAGATAATGGGGGGATACTACCCATAAAAACGAAAGAAGCAAATACACCGATCTATCAAAAATATCCGATTGATTTTAAAAAAATAACACCTAAATACATGGCTGAACCCCCTGGAAATGCCTTTGAAAACGGTGGCATTTTTCAATATGTACTCATTGATGTGGAAACAAAGCCAACAGTAAAGCTGTTAGACTTAGGGATTACAGAAACAATTCGTGATATTAATTTAAGGATAAAAGCTAATAAATATCCTCCGTTTAAAAAAAAGCTGGCGTATAATGTATATTCAATTGACTATAAAAAATTAGGATATAAGGAGCCGCCATATGCAGTTAGCCCCTTTACAAAGCAAAATCTTCCGTTTGTAATTACGGGAGATGCTGAAATTTATGTTGATTACAGTGCTGATTTATACCAAACACTGCAGAAAGGAAATTTGGTTGTAAAGCCAGGGGAAGATATCCGTTTTATTTTGGTAAAAGATTCAATGTTTGTTCCTGCTTATTCTTTACCATATACGGCTGATTCTAAAAAAATGGAGCCGATTTTTTTAGAGGTAAAATGAAATAGAACAATTTCATCAAATTGTCATAACCCCTTTCCTATGAAATATATTGTAGGAGAGGGGTTTTTTATTGGCCTTATTTGACAACAATCAATGATTAATTACTCTAGGGAATTTAGTTATTTTTTAATAAGGGGGTAAAAATCTTTAGAAAATTGTCATAAGACAATAGGACAACATCATAAACATATACTGTCCAAAATTACTTAGAAATAAGTGTTCTTTGAACACCCATTAAGAAGGATAATATTATCCCACTAACTCTATGATCGGGAGGGGATCATTTGGAAAAGGTAGATATTTTTAAAGATATTGCCGAACGAACTGGCGGCGATATATATTTGGGAGTAGTCGGAGCAGTACGTACAGGTAAATCAACATTTATTAAAAAATTTATGGAGCTTGTCGTATTACCTAATATGGTAAATGAATCTGAAAGAGCAAGAACACAGGATGAACTTCCTCAAAGTGCGGCAGGAAAAACCATCATGACAACGGAGCCGAAATTTGTGCCAAACCAAGCTGCAAATGTTTATGTAGATGAGGGCTTAGAGGTTAATATTCGCCTAGTTGACTGTGTGGGATATACAGTGCCGGGTGCAAAAGGGTATGAAGATGAAAACGGACCGAGAATGATCACAACACCTTGGTATGAAGAGCCGATCCCGTTCCATGAAGCTGCTGAAATCGGAACAAGGAAGGTCATTCAAGAGCATTCAACCATTGGTGTCGTAATAACAACAGATGGAACTATTGGCGAAATTCCTCGCAGCAGTTATATCGAAGCAGAAGAACGTGTTATTGAAGAATTAAAAGAGGTTGGCAAACCGTTTATTATGGTTGTGAACAGTGCTCAACCGCATCATCCAAGTACAGAGACACTAAGATCAAGCCTATCAGAGAAATATGATATTCCTGTTATTTCAATGAGTGTTGAAAGTATGCGTGAAACAGATGTTTTAAATGTAATGCGTGAAGCGTTATATGAATTCCCGGTTTTAGAGGTAAATGTAAACCTACCAAGCTGGGTAATGGTTTTACGTGAAAATCATTGGCTTCGTACAAACTATCAAGATGCTGTAAAAGATACAGTTAAGGATATAAAGAGATTAAGAGATGTTGACAGAGTCGTTCAGCAGTTTAGTGATTTTGAATTTATTGAAAGAGCTGGCCTTGCAGGAATTGAAATGGGTCAAGGTGTTGCCGAAATCGATTTATTTGCACCAGATGAATTATATGATGAAATATTAAAAGAGATTGTCGGTGTTGAAATTCGTGGGAAGGATCATCTCCTTGAGTTAATGCAGGATTTTGCTCATGCAAAAAGGGAATATGATAATATTGCCGACGCTCTAAAAATGGTTAAACAAACTGGGTATGGCATTGCTTCCCCGTCATTAGCGGATATGAGCTTGGAAGAACCTGAGATTATCCGTCAAGGTGCTAGATTTGGTGTTCGTCTCAGAGCAGTAGCTCCATCCATTCATATGATAAAGGTTGATGTTGAGTCAGAATTTGCACCAATAATTGGTACTGAAAAACAAAGTGAAGAACTTGTTCGTTACCTCATGCAGGATTTTGAGGATGATCCACTTTCCATTTGGAATTCCGATATTTTTGGACGGTCATTAAGCTCCATAGTCAGAGAAGGTATTCAAGCGAAACTTTCATTAATGCCAGAAAATGCAAGATATAAGTTGAAAGAAACGCTTGAGCGAATCATTAATGAAGGATCAGGTGGACTGATAGCGATTATTCTATAAAAACGGAGGGCTCCATTTTTGGGGCTCTTTTGCATTTATTTCACCAAATTAAGTAAAAAAAGGGTATCATATGATAATTATTCTATTTTTAATGAAAAGATTACCATTATTTCATTAAATTTTCTTGATATGCTGATTTTATTGTGATAATCTTTTAACAGAATTACCGTTATGGTCGCGAAAACCTTTATTTTATAAGGGTTTTAATGAGTAAATAGTACTATGACGTATAGAAATTTGTAAAATTGTTTAGAAATGTAGATAAGTAATCTTATTTACTACGAATGAGTGAATTTTGGGAGGAGGTGAATAGCATGAACAAGACAGAACTTATTAACGCAGTAGCTGAAAATAGCGAGCTTTCTAAAAAGGACGCAACTAAAGCAGTTGATGCTGTTTTTGATTCAATTCTAAATGCATTAAAAGATGGCGATAAAGTACAACTAATTGGTTTTGGTAACTTTGAAGTCCGCGAGCGTGCAGCACGTAAAGGACGTAACCCACAAACTGGTGAAGAGATCGAAATCGGTGCAAGTAAAGTTCCTGCTTTTAAACCAGGTAAAGCGCTTAAAGACGCAGTGAAATAATTACATAAAATCGATTTTTTAAGCGAATTTTAAGAATAAGGCTATGGAGACGATCCATAGCTTTTTTCATTGTTTAAAATTGAATTTATTTTGCTTGATTTCAAATGATTGTGCTAAGATGTATTTGTCATTTATACTAGATGGATATACATTAGGAGGAAAATAAAAATGACAGAAGTGAACTATAATCAGATTGAAGAAGCTGTCCGATTAATTTTGGAGGCTATCGGTGAAAATCCTAACCGTGAAGGTTTGTTAGATACTCCGAAACGAGTAGCAAAAATGTACGAAGAAGTTTTTAGCGGTTTAACGGATGATCCAAAACAATATTTTGAGACAATATTTAGTGAAGATCATGAAGAATTGGTTTTAGTTAAAGATATCCCATTTTATTCTATGTGTGAACATCATCTGGTTCCTTTCTTTGGGAAAGCACATGTAGCTTACTTACCACGGAACGGACGTGTCACAGGACTAAGTAAACTGGCAAGAGCAGTTGAAGCAGTAGCCAAAAGGCCGCAGCTGCAAGAAAGAATAACGTCAACGATTGCAAATTCCATTATGGAAAAGCTGAAACCACATGGTGTGATGGTGGTAGTAGAAGCTGAGCATATGTGTATGACGATGCGGGGCGTAAAGAAGCCTGGTTCGAAAACGGTTACATCTGCAGTTCGAGGCTTATTTTCACAAGATGCTAAAGCACGTGCTGAAGTTTTAGCCCTAATTAAGGATTAACCTTATTTAATAGAGGAGTGATCATATGGGAAAGGAACTCGAACAAAACAGTGATTATGTTATTATAAAGGCAGTAGATGATGGTGTGAGCGTCATCGGCTTAACAAGAGGTTCTGATACAAGATTTCATCATTCTGAAAAACTCGATAAAGGTGAAGTCATCATTGCACAATTCACTGAACATACATCTGCCATTAAAGTAAGAGGTAATGCGAAAATCCTTTCACGTTATGGAGAAATTGAAAGTGAAGCTAAAAAGTAAGTATCCTAAAAAGATACGAATGAATTTTTAATCCGCTTTTCCAATGTTTTTACCTCGTTAAGAAATGTTTTTATTTTGTGAAATCGTGCCCGGAAAATAACTTTTATGATATAATTGTGACTGCCTTGTTTTTTACAAATTAAAGTAAAAAATAAAAATGAATTTAAAAATTCACATCGAATATGATATGAAATGATTGATGAATCTGGGGAAGCAAGGGTGATTAGTTTGCAAGACATTCGAAAACAGTTAGCAGAAATGAAGGAGCTAGTAGAGCAAAAAGTATATCATTCCTATTTGCTCAATTTTATTCAAACTCCATATATTGATGAAGATAAACTCTTTATCCTCATTTCCATTTTAAATAAAATCGAAATGTCAAGCATGAAAGCGCAAAACTATTGCCTAACAACGATGCTAATTCAAATTGCTCTTGATACCCATGAAAATGTTCCGAATGAAACGATTTCGGATGCGGAAGAGGAAAGTCAAAAAAACAAACAACTTACAGTTCTTGCGGGTGATTACTTTAGTGGGTTGTATTATAAACTCCTCGCGGAAACAGATGATATACAAATGATTAACGCACTTTCAAAGGGTATTAAAGAGGTTAATGAGCATAAAATTTCTGTTTTTCAACAGGAATTCGATGGTATCGAAAAACTAATGTCAAGTATTAAAGTGATCGAGAGTTCATTAATTATTAAATTTATTGAATATTTTAAAGTTGAT
>DATFAH010000187.1:0-8756 GCA_035254805.1 Caryophanales bacterium
TTAAAATGAGTAATCAAGAGGTATGGAGAAAGTTTTATGGGCCTAATATGGGCTATATTTATGAGGCATATGAAAAATATAAGGAGAACCCAAATGAAATCGATCCATCACTAAAGAATTTATTTGATGAATTTGGAGCTCCGCCACAAAATGAACCTGTGAAAGGTGAAACAGCGGATGCCATTTCGCAAAATAATATAAAGCATATTTTTTCCGCAGTAAAACTGTTAAAAAATATTCGGACTTTTGGCCATTTGGCTGCCAAAATCAATCCACTCCATGATCATACCAATAGAGATACAAGCCGATTAAAACCAGAAACATATCATCTTACTAAAGAAGATTTACGGCAAATTTCGGCTGAAATGCTCTGGGAAGATGCCCCACCTTCGATACATAATGGGTGGGAAGCTTATCAACATTTAATGTCTGTTTACACAGAAACGATTGCATATGAGTTTGGACATATCCACCATGAAAATGAACAAAAATGGTTAAACCAAATTATAGAAGTCCATTCAATTAAAAAACAACTATCGAATCAAAAAAGAAAAGAGCTCTTAAATCGATTAATTCAAGTCGATAGTTTTGAAGTATTTTTACACAAAACGTTTGTTGGGCAAAAACGATTTTCGATTGAAGGTATAGATATGCTGGTTCCAATGCTTGATAGGATTATCCAATCTAGCATAGAAGATCAAACGGAAAACATCATGATGGGTATGGCACATCGCGGACGTTTAAACGTGTTAGCGCATGTCCTTGGGAAGCCGTATGAAAAGATTTTTTCAGAATTTCACCAAGCCCCAAATAAAGAGCTTGTTCCATCAGAAGGTTCACGAGGCATTAATGAAGGTTGGTCCGGAGATGTCAAATATCATTTAGGGGCAGAACGGGAAATTAAAGGTGAAAAAGAATTTTCCATCCATGTGAATTTAGCGAACAATCCAAGCCATTTAGAATTTGTTGATCCAGTTGTTCAGGGAATGGCTCGGGCAGCACAAGATCAACAAAATACTGCTGGATTCCCAAAACAAGACACGAAAGCCTCTTTTAGTGTTTTAATACATGGGGATGCTGCTTTCCCAGGAGAGGGAGTAGTCTCTGAAACGTTAAATTTAAGTGCATTAAGAGGATTTAAAACGGGTGGAACGATTCATATTATTGCAAATAACCAACTTGGATTTACGACGGATTATGAAGATTCCCGTTCAACAAGGTATGCAAGCGATCTTGCAAAAGGCTTTGAAATTCCAATTATTCACGTGAATGCGGATGATCCAGAAAGCTGTATTGCTGTGATTGATTTAGCTTACCAGTACCGTAAAAAATTTAACAAGGATATTTTAATTGATCTAGTCGGATATCGACGGTTTGGACATAACGAAATGGATGATCCACAAGTAACGCAACCAAAACTGTATAAGTTGATCAATGATCATTTAAGAATTGCTGAAAAATATGCAAATGATTTAGTTTTGGGAAATGTGGTTACGAAAGATGAAGTGAATAAAATAACAGGGGAAGTACTCGAAACATTAAAATCTGAATATGAATTGATGAATAAAAAACAAGACAACATCCAGTTTCCACTAATTTATAAACCAGATTTAATTCCTGTTATCAAAACTTCTGTAGCTCAAGAGCACTTAGCAAAAATAAACGAAAATCTTTTAATTTGGCCTAAGTCGTTAAAAGTGAATCCAAAGCTTGAACGGATTTTAAAAAGAAGAGCAAATGCTTTATCAGATGGGAACAAAGTGGATTGGGCAACAGCCGAGACACTTGCATTTGCCACGATTTTATCGGATGGAAAGTCTATCCGCTTAACAGGTCAGGATAGTGAACGAGGAACATTTGCCCATCGCCATCTCGTGCTTCATGACTATGAAACAAATGAAACCTATATTCCGTTACACAACATACCTGAAGCAAAAGCAGCATTTTCCATTTATAACAGCCCTTTATCTGAAGCTGCTGTTTTAGGATTTGAGTATGGGTATAGTGTTCAGTCATCACAAGCATTAGTGATATGGGAAGCCCAGTTTGGTGATTTTGTGAATGCAGCCCAAGTTATCCTAGATCAATTTATTTCTGCTGGTCAAGCAAAATGGGGACAAAAATCAAGTCTTGTCATGCTGTTGCCACATGGTTATGAAGGACAAGGTCCAGAGCATTCAAGTGGCCGTTGGGAACGTTTCTTACGTTTATCTGGAGAAAATAACTGGATTGTTGCAAATGTAACTAGTGCCGCTCAGTATTTTCACCTTTTAAGAAGACAAGCATTTCTTACTGATATGAAGGAAACAAGACCATTGATTATCATGACACCAAAAAGTTTACTCCGTCATCCACAAACAGGTTCACCTGGACATGAACTTTCAAATGGCGAGTTTAAATTGATATGGGAGCAAGAAGGCACCGGCAACCAACCTGAAAAAGTAAAACGATTAATTTTATGCAGCGGGAAAGTTGCAATTGATTTAGCCACTTCATTAGAAGATATTCAACATGAAAACTTGCATATCGCCCGAGTGGAACAATTGTATCCATTTCCAAAGAAAGAAGTAAAAGAGCTTATTGAGCGATTCCCTAACTTGGAAGAAGTGGTTTGGGTACAAGAAGAGCCTAAAAATATGGGCGCATGGTTATTTATTCAACCATATTTAGCAAAATTGGCACAAAATCAAAAGGTAAGTTATGTTGGACGTCCAATTCGTTCAAGTCCAGCAACAGGTGACCCGCATGTCCATAAACAAGAACAGGCTAAAATAATTCAAGATGCTTTAAACATGGTGAAAGGTGGGAGTAGCAATGAGTGAAATTAGAGTGCCAGAGCTTGCAGAATCCATTACAGAAGGAACCATCAATAATTGGCTGAAACAAATAGGAGATTTTATTGAAAAAGGGGAACCGATTGTCGAACTTGAAACAGATAAAGTGAATATCGAAATCATTAGTGATAATAGCGGAGTTTTAAAAGAGTGCTTATTCCACCCAGGTGATACCGTTAGCGTTGGCCAGGTCATTGCGACCCTTGGTGAAAAGGAAATGGTGAAGAATGAGGTAATTCCTCAGCAAAAAGAACAAGAAGTAAGTGAACCGAAAAAAGAAGAAAACACTCAGGAAAATCTTGCGACCACTTCACCAATTGCCTCACCAGCCGCAAGAAAAAAAGCAAGGGAATTGGGGATCGATTTAAATGATGTTCCATTCCGCGATCCACTTGGAAGAATTAAGGTAGAGGGTGTCGAAGCATTCAATCATTCACTTCAAAATAAAGTGGAGGAGAAAAAACCGCAACCAGTTACAATAAATGAAAAAGAAGATTCCATTGAAAGAATAAAAATGACAAGACGCCGTCAAACGATAGCGAAAAGACTTGTTGAAGCACAACAAACGGCGGCGATGCTAACCACCTTCAATGAAGTGGATATGACCGCCATTATGGATGTCCGGAGCCGCCGAAAAGATTCTTTTTATAAGAAAAATGGAGTGAAACTTGGATTCATGTCCTTCTTTACAAAAGCGGTTATTGGGGCATTAAAAGCCTTTCCACTTCTAAATGCTGAGATCCAGGGCAATGAAATTCTTTTGAAGAAATTCTATGACATCGGAATTGCCGTTTCTACAGATGATGGACTAGTAGTACCAGTCGTTCGAAACGCAGATAAACTAAGCTTTGCAGGTATTGAAAAAGAAATTGGTGTTTTATCTGAAAAAGCAAGAGGAAACGCACTGGCACTAAGTGATTTACAAGGTGGAACCTTTACGATTACAAATGGCGGTACATTTGGTTCACTTTACTCAACACCAATTCTAAACTCACCACAAGTTGGTATTTTAGGAATGCACAAAATTCAAAAACGACCTGTCGTTATTGATGACAATGATACCGTTGAAGTAAGACCAATGATGTATCTCGCACTTTCCTACGATCACCGTATTGTCGATGGGAAAGAAGCGGTTCAATTCCTTGTAACGGTAAAAAAACTGTTAGAGGATCCAGAGGATTTGCTACTAGAAGGCTAAAATTATTGGAAGGCCCTTCATCATAAAGATGAAGGGTCTATTTTATTTTTGTGAGGGTATGAACATCCATTCATAAGCGGAGAAATTCCAGCTAATGAATTTAATGGAGGCAGAAATAAAGGGAATTTCTCCGCTTATTTTTCCACCACAGTGAAATCAACAATCACTTATAACATCCCCAAAACTTTCATGCTCCTGCCGAAATTCGATGTGGTGAATAAGTTGGTAATCATTCCTAACTATTCAAACCATAATCACACATGTTATAGTAAAATCGTAATTTCAGATAATATGATTCAACGGAAGGAGCATGCCCCAACATGAAAAAACAACTAATGATCATGGCAACTTCTGCTGGAATCCTTTTTGGTTCCTACTCAATGCATGGGCTGGCAGCCCAAACTACTTACACTGTAAAAGCAGGCGAAACCCTTTGGAGAGTCGCAAGTTTAAATAATATCACAGTACAAAACTTAATGACTTATAATAATTTAACCTCATCTACCATCCATATTGGGCAGCAACTTACCCTCAATGCTCCAAGTACACAAGACACAGTAATGTATACCGTAAAATCAGGGGATTCTTTATCCTTAATTGCACGAACATTTAATACTACCGTTACTGAATTAAAATCTATCAATCAATTAACTTCTGATTTAATTAGAGTTGGACAAACTTTAAAAATACCTGCCGCACAAACGGTACAACCTATCCAAAGTACCAATACTACAACATATACGGTAAAATCTAAAGACACTCTTACGAAAATAGCACTAGCATATCATTTAACCGTTTCAGAATTGAAATCTCTTAATAACTTAAATAATGATACAATCTTTATTGGCCAAGTTTTAAAGGTTAATAGTACATCTGCAACCCCTGATCCGCAGCAAACTGATTTTAATGTGGATGCTATAATAGCAGAAGCAAAAAAATATATTGGAGTACCATATGTATGGGGAGGCAGCACACCTTCTGGTTTTGATTGTTCGGGCTATATCAATTATGTTTTTACTAGACAGGGAATCAGTGTCCCAAGAACAGTAGCACAGCTTTGGGCATCAGGTGCAGCTGAATCTACTCCACAATTAGGTGATCTTGTTTTCTTTGGTCAGCCTGGCTCAGTTCCAACACATGCCGGAATTTATATTGGGAATAACCAATTTATCCACTCTGGCACTTCAACTGGGGTTGCCATCACTGATTTAAACCATCCATATTGGAAGCCGCTATTTTCAGGTGTTAAGCGAATTATTCAATAAAAGGTATAAAGCCCCTCGCAAAGTGTGAGGGGCTCTCCATTAGAATAAAGCTTTCTTATTTCGTAATGCAAAAACAGCAAAGGCCGCATACGGGGTTATAAAAATAGAAAGAATTAAATGAAGTACAGGGTTTTCTGAGTATTTTTTATAAATCCAGTAGTACAAAATGAATGAAAAAACAGCAAAAGCGATTCCGATAATCGTTCCTAAAATAGGAATCCAGCTTAATAATAAAGCAGCAATAGCTGCTCCTAAAGCATAATTTCCGCCTTTACCATTCATTTTACTCGTAACGATCTCCCCTATGATATAATAATTGGCAACTGGTATCCATGCAAGCCAAGCATTTTTGATCCCCGAATTTTCAGCCATTTTCATTAACCCAATTGATAAAAAGATATAACAAATCAAACCTATAAAAATGAGAAAAACGATAAATCCAATCATTGCGGTTCCAAAGATGGCATCTGCCGTTAGTGAATTTAATTCATCAGCTGTCATTTTGTTTCCCTCCTTAATGATGAAATTGATTATCTCATTTTTTTACAAAAATGTATATTACATATTATCATATGAACAAAATTTTTTAATTATAACTGAAACTAAAAATTGGATTTTTAACAGTTTAATTGAATATAATAAACTTCTTATATCATTTTGAAGGAGCACCTCGTATGTATCAAACAAACAATTTAAAGGAAAAAGTGAAGCAACTAGTTTTCCTCATCATTCCTATTTTAATTACACAACTTGGCATGTTTTCCATGGTATTTTTCAATACGATTATGACGGGTAAGTATAATTCCTCGGATCTCGCAGGTGTGGCAATTGGAGCTTCGATTTGGAATCCGGTTTTTACAGGATTAAGCGGAATTCTCCTTGCCGTTTCTCCCATTGCGGCACAACGATTTGGGGAAAAGAAGAGTAGTGAAGTTTCTTCCGTTTTAACACATGGGATTTACTTAGCGATAATGATAGCTTTTTCCGTTCTCCTATTGGGCTTTTTCACATTAAACCCGATCTTAAATATGATGGATTTACCTAAAAACGTACTTGTAACGGCAAGGGATTACTTAATAGGCCTAAGCTTTGGCATTCTTCCTTTATTTATCTTCAATGTATTAAGGTCATTTATTTATGCTCTTGGAAAAACTCGTGTCGTCATGATCATTTTGCTTATTTCCTTACCTTTCAATTTTATCTTAAATTATGTTCTGATTTTTGGACATTGGGGGTTTCCTGAATTAGGCGGAGCAGGGGCAGGTTATGCAACATCTTTTACTTATTGGCTAATTGCTGGGATTACGGCGTTCATCGTTACATCACAAAAGCCATTTTCCGACTATACTTCATTTTCCTATTTTAAAAAGTTTTCCATGGAAAAATGTTCGGAGATCTTAAAAATAGGCGTTCCCATGGGATTATCTATTTTTTTTGAAACAAGCATGTTTGCGATTGTGACGATTTTAATCAGTAAATTTAATGTTTCAACGATTGCAGCCTATCAATCTGCATTAAATATCGTTTCATTTTTGTATATGATTCCAATAAGTATCTCCATGGCACAAACGGTTTTAGTCGGTTTTGAGGTAGGAGCAAAACGGTATAAAGATGCGAAGACATATAGCTGGCTAGGAATCATCCTAGCAATTGGGATTGCACTTGTGACTGGATTATTAGTTGTTCTTTTCCGATATCAAGTAGCAGGATTTTATTCGAATGAAACGGCGGTCATTAATTTAACCGCTCATTTCCTAATCTATGCTCTATTTTTCCAAATCTCTGATGCGATTCAAGCAACAGCTCAGGCCGCTTTAAGAGGATATAAGGATGTTAATATAGCTTTTGTTTCAACATTAACAGCTTACTGGCTTATTTGTTTGCCAATTGGTTACTTCTTGGCCAATCATACAAAACTCGGTGCGACTGGTTATTGGATTGGACTAACAATTGGGTTGCTTGCAGCAGGAGTCTGTTTATCGGCAAGACTGTCCTATATTCAAAAAAAGTATGCTAGTGTAGGAATTTCGGAAATAGGTTAAAATTTGGTGAATGAGGTCAGTGCTAGAGGGGGGACAGCAATGGAAGGGAAATGGCTGATTGCAGATCGGGATGCAAATGAGCGGGAAGGGTTAAAATGGCTGCTTAAAACAACTTCGATCCCTGTGGCAAATATTTCATTAGCCACAAATTTTCAGGATTTTATTGTCCATTTTGAACGGGAAACTCCAGATATTGTATTAATTGAGCTTGATATGATTTCAAGAGAGGATTGGAAACCCTTCCAAGAGCTCGTTCAAATTTATGATCCCATTTTGCTTTTGACAAGTACGGAAGCAACCTTTGAAAAAGCTCGTCTCGCCATTGAAATGCAGGTATTGGATTTATTAATCAAGCCCTTTTCAACATCCAAGCTCAAAATCGCCTATCAAAAAGCATTTAGGAGATTTGGAGGGAAGCAGCAAGTTCATGGGAACCTCCACCAAGCTAATCTTCATGAAATTTCTTATGAATCATTATTTATATCACGAGCTGCCACCACTGAAAATTACCATCTGGCAGCTTTCAAATCAGAAAGTGATGAAATGGACCGGAAGCTTTATTCCTTTTTAGTAAAATATCCATTTAAAGAGAATGAAGGCATTTTCATTTTAAGTGATATGGTATTGCTCTTATTTAAGGAATCGTGTTTGCATATTGCTGAACAATGTCAAAAATCTTTAAGGGAATGGGAGGAGGAATCCACTGATCCCATTGCTATTGTCATCTATAAATCTGCCAATCTGTCATTAAACCAAAAATATGGACAAATTCAGAAAATGCTTCCGTTTACTTATTATCAAGGGTATAGTCAAGTGGTCGAATTCAACTCCCCACCAAAATGGGAGCATATTGATCCATTTTTAACCCCACTTGAACAAAAAGATTGGGTTGGAATGCTGACAAATACGGATTTAGATAAAATAAAAGCCTGGCTTTATGAGGAATTTCTGCACTTACAGGAGCCGTACCCTGACCCCAATTTAGTCAGAATTAGGCTCACAAGCATCATGGCTCAAATCAGAAGGTATATGAAAACCTGCCAAATAAGCGATGAAATGGAATACAGACAAGCATTTCATTCCATTCTTTATGATGCTGTTTTGTTTCGAACAGTCCAAAAAATCATTCTGTTTGTTCAAAAACTGTTTCTTGCTGCGGAAAAAAGTAAAAAGCTCATGAAACAGGATCCAATTGATCGGGCAATTGACTATATGGAGGATCATTTTTCTAATCGACATCTTATGCTTGAAGATGTCGCAAAGCATATTGATCGAAATCCATCTTATTTAAGTCATCTCTTCATCACGAAAACTGGTAATGGCTTCACAGAAATTTTAAAGGGAATCAGAATGAAGGAAGCAAAACGTTTATTAAATGGAACAACCAAGCCCATTAAAGAAATATCAACACTGGTCG
>DATFAH010000188.1:0-4382 GCA_035254805.1 Caryophanales bacterium
TTTTACTTTTCTTGTACCCCAGCGGTAGGCTTCTGATTTAGATGAAAAGAAAACATCAATTTTATATCCTTTTATATTTGAACCAGTATCTGCAGCAACCGCATATCCATAGCCATCGACATACACTTTTGTCCCTAGCGGAATCATTCTAGGATCAACAGCAATGATCTTTGCATTGGGATTGGCATGAAGGTTGATCCCTGTAGAAGTGTGTCCCGAGCAACCATTACAATTTCCAGTATAAGCCGTTGTAGATACATAAAATTCTGTTCCACTGGAAGCATCGCCACGAGAAACCTGGAAGGCTAATTCTTTCGTTCCAACTGCCACAATTTTATCCTGTTTCTCTTTTAGTCTATTTTCAGTGATTAATTTTCTTGAAACTTCTTTGCCATTTTCAAGAATGACTTCATATTTTCTAGAAACACTTCCCTGCTGTCCTTCGGAAATAATCTTCTCTTTCCCTTTAGCTAGATTGCTATCATTCTTAGTAACAACCGCAAATTGGATTGGTTCTTCCACTACATCGGTGACCTTTTCTACTCGAATGACGTTTATGACACCATTATTTTTAACTTTCTCTAATAGTGGCGGTTCAACACGGTCTAAATTTTGAAGTTTGATCCCTTGTTGTGTTAAAAAGTCAGCGACCGTAGTCGAAGTAGACCAGATTTTTTGTTGTTTTCCCCCATCATTTAGGGTGAGAAGTACAGCTGTCTTGATTCCTACCTTCATTTTATCTTTAATTTTCTCCTGTGGTCCAGGTGAGATTTGATCATGTTCGTTCAAAACCACTTTCTGCTCGGTTAAAAGCTCGCCAACCGTAATGGCTGTTGTCCAGACCGTTTTACCCTCGTTGTCTTTGACAATGTGAATCTGTTTTGCCTGCTTAAAAGTAATTTTCAAATTGTTTTTCAACTTGGTATCCTTCTTTGGAAACAGGTAGTCTTGTGAGTGAGTTCGGATATCGAGCTCATTTAATAAGTCCTGAACGGTATTTGCATGTGTTTTGATTATCTTGTTTTCACCATTTAGCATGAGGGCAACACTCTTTTTAGATCCTTCATAAAAAAGAATCCCAAGAGTTGCGGCAAAAACTACAAAACTAGCAATGATAATCGTCCATTTTTTATTTCTCAAAGACTTGGAAAACAGATTTTTCATGTTTTCGAATACGATGAAAAACGCCTCCTTTTCCTCTGAGTGATTATAAAGAACTCTTATGTCAACTGTCAACCCTTGCATTTTCCTGAACGCATTTCTAATTATGCCTAATGATGGATATAATGCAAAGAAAAACTTATCGACATGGTTATCCTATGTGGAAAAGGAAGCATGTAGAACTTTTTGTTATAATAAAAAAATCGGACAATCTTCCCCCTCATTCGCCAAGATTCTTTGTCACCTTATGTCAAATAATTTTTTCGCATTTTTCGTCGTTGCTTCAGCAATTTCCTCATAGGTGACTCCCTTAATGTGAGCAATTTCTTCTGCAACGAACTTCACATAGCTTGGCTCGTTCCGCTTTCCTCTGAATGGATGGGGAGTCAAGTACGGGCAATCCGTTTCAATTAAAAGTTTTTCCAATGGAATCTCTGCTGCTACCTCTTTAGGTTTCTTTGCATTTTTAAAGGTTACCGGGCCTCCAAGGGAAATATAAAAGTTCATTTTCACGCATTCCTTTGCAATCTCAGGGCTTCCACTGAAGCAATGCATGATTCCCCCAACTTCTTTTGCACCTTCTTCCTTTAGGATCTCGATAATGTCCGAAGTTGCTTCCCGGTTATGTATGATAATCGGAAGTTTAACCTTTTTGGCTAACCTGATTTGTTTACGGAATACCTCTTGTTGAATATCTTTTGGCGATTTATCCCAATAATAATCTAAACCCATTTCCCCTAGTGCAACGACCTTGGGATGGGACGATAATTCCTCTATCCACTTTAAGTCCTCTTCCGTCAAATCAATAGCATCAACTGGATGCCATCCAACCGATGCGTAAATAAAATCATATTGATCAGCGAGCTCTATTGCCCGCTGAATCGTGGGACGATCAAAACCAACGACAACCATCGTAGCTACTCCTTCGTCCTTGGCCCGGACAATAACCTCTTCTAAATCCTCATGATATTGTTCTGCATTTAAATGGGCATGTGTATCAAATAGCATGGCTTGCTCTCCTTTTGTCGATATGTATACAAAAAAATAGAAATGTCCCGAAATTTGTTACACGTGGAACATTTCTATTTTAACCGATTTATTTCACTTTTGCTCCATTTGGCAGTGTTTGATCAATGGTTGCAAGTGATAAAGCACCGTCTTTTGAACCAGCTAAAATCATCCCTTGCGATAGTTCACCGCGCAGTTTTACTGGTTTTAAATTTGTAATACAAATCAGCTTTCTGCCTACTAACTCTTCAGGTTTATAGTATTGGGCAATTCCCGAAACAACCTGGCGCTTTTCATATCCAAGATCAAGCTGCAGTTTTAGGAGTTTATCTGCCTTTTTAACTGGCTCAGCTTGAATAACTTCAGCAACTCTTAAATCAATTTTCATGAAATCATCAATTGTAATTTCATCCACTTCAGGAATTTCTTCCTTTACTTCCTCTACTACTTTTGCCGGACCCTGCATTTTAGTCTTAATAAACTCAACTTCTTCAGCAATTTCAAGCCTTGGGAAGATAGGTGACCCTTTTTCAACCTTCGTTTCAGATGGAATGGCTCCAAATTTTTCAAGACTATCCCATGTTTTCAATGCCTCATCTTGAATTCCTAATTGTTTGAAAATCTCATTAGGTGTACGAGTTAAAAATGGCTGCAGAAGAATGGCAATTCTACGCAGTGTTTCAGTTAAGTGAACCATTACACTTGCTAGTTCTGGTTTTTTGTCATCTGATTTTGCCAATGTCCATGGTTGCGTTTCATCAATGTACTTATTGGATCGGCTTACCAATTGCCATACCGCAGTCAAAGCGACAGAAAACTCCATTTTTTCCATTGCATCTTCATATTTTAATACTGTTTCTTTATTTGTTTGAAGTAAAGTAGCATCAAATTCACTTTCTGACCCCAAATAATAGGGGATGATCCCGCCAAAATATCTTTCTACCATAGCTACTGTACGGTTCAAAAGATTTCCGAGATCATTTGCAAGATCGAAGTTAATTCTTTCGACAAATCCTTCTGGTGTGAAGACACCGTCTGAGCCAAAAGGAACTTCTCTCAATAAATAATAACGAAGGGCATCAAGGCCATATCGATCAATCAAGGTAACTGGATCAACGACATTTCCTTTTGATTTCGACATTTTTCCATCTTTCATTAACAACCAGCCGTGGGCAAACACTTTTTTAGGAAGCGGGATATCAAGTGCCATTAACATAATTGGCCAATAGATCGTATGGAAACGAACAATTTCCTTGCCGACTAAATGAACATCTGCAGGCCAATACGCTAAATATTTCGAATCATCTTCAGCCCCATATCCAAGTGCTGTAATATAGTTTGATAACGCATCAATCCATACATAGATAACATGCTTCGGATCCCCTGGAACCTTTATTCCCCAATCAAACGTTGTTCTGGAAACAGCCAAATCTTCCAGTCCCGGCTTAATAAAGTTATTAATCATTTCATTTTTTCGGGATTCTGGTTGGATAAATTCAGGGTTTTCCTCATAAAACTGCATTAATCGATCCGCATATTTCCCCATGCTAAAGAAGTATGATTCTTCTTTTACCTTTTCCACCGGTCTATTGCAGTCCGGACAATTTCCTTCAACTAGCTGGCGATCGGTATAAAACGATTCACATGGTGTACAGTACCAGCCCTCATATTGATCAAGATAAATATCACCTTGCTCAAGTAATCTTGCAAATATTTTTCCAACGATTTGTTTGTGTCGATCCTGGGTGGTTCGAATAAAATCATCGTAAGAAATATCAAGCTTCTTCCATAAATCTTGAATCCCTGCTACAATCTCATCCACGTATTGCTGTGGTGTAATTCCTTTTTCCTCTGCCTTACGCTGAATTTTTTGACCATGCTCATCCGTTCCTGTTAAATACATAACATCATACCCACGGAGCCGTTTATAACGTGCCATTGCATCGCCTGCAACGGTTGTATAGGCATGCCCTATATGTAAATTGCCACTCGGATAATAAATTGGAGTTGTAATGTAAAAGGTTTTTAATTTATCCTGCATTTGTAACCCTCCTTAAAATAATGCTTAACACAAAATTCCTATTTCATCATTATTGCCTTTTTTTACCCTCTTCTATCATCAAAATATACCGAAAAATTACTATTTGTGCAACAAACCTCCAAGTTCATAACTCGTAGCAAACTTACTAGACTTCCTACGAATTGCTCCAATC